>JAQSXQ010000054.1 GCA_029256565.1 Mycobacterium sp. | reverse complement strand
GGCGCGCTCAACGCGAACGGCTACCCGGGCGTGCCGACTCCGATCGTGGCGACGTCGGCTCCGACGGCGTCGGCGATCACCCAGGCGCTGTCGTTCGGCAACGGCCACATCCTCGATTGCCGCAACACCGATCTCGGTGTGGGCATGGTCAGCAGCGGCGAGTACAGCGTCGTCGGCCTCGTCCTGGGAGCGATCAGGGGACCGCAGGCTGCACAGGGCTCGTAGCGGCCGAATCATCGCTTCGGGGCCAAGGTTTCGGCACCGGACGCAGCCGGACGTGTCGCGGCCACCAGAACCACCGGCCCAGTAGGGCTGCCAGCGACGGCGTCATCAGCGACCGCACGACCAGCGTGTCGAACAGCAGGCCGAGACCGATCGTGGTGCCGACCTGTCCGATGACGATCATCTCGCTGACCGCCATGGCGGCCATCGTGAAGGCGAACACCAGACCGGCCGAGGTGACGACGGACCCGGTGCCTGCCATCGACCGGATGATGCCCGTGTGCAACCCCGCGTGGATCTCCTCCTTCATGCGCGACACCAGCAGCAGGTTGTAGTCCGCGCCGACCGCGAGCAGCACGATGACCGTCATCGGCAGCACCATCCAGTGCAGCGGGATGCCGATGAGGTGCTGCCACAGGAGAACCGAGAGACCGAATGACGCACCGAGACTGAGCACCACGGTGCCGACGATCACGGCAGCCGCGGCGATCGCCCTGGTGAGGATCACCATGATGAGGAAGATGAGGATCAGCGCAGCGACCGCGGCGATCAGCAGGTCGTAGTCGGCGCCCTGCTGCATGTCCTTGTACATCGCGGCGGTACCGCCGACGAACACCGTCGACCCCTCCAGCGGTGTGCCCTTGATGGCGTCGGCAGCCGCGATGCGCAGCGGCTCGATGTGCGACGTGCCTTCCTCGCTCAACGGGTCGCCCTGGTGGAACACGGTGAACCGCACGGCGTGACCATCTGGCGACAGGAACAGCTTGATGCCGCGCTTGAAGTCGGCGGTCTCGAACGCCTCGGGCGGTAGGTAGAAGGTGTCGTCGTTGCGCGCGGCGTCGAACGCCTTGCCCATCGCGGTGGCGTCGTCCTGCATCGCCATGTTCTGGTCCTGCTGTGCCTTCTGCGCCTGATACTGGTTGAGCATCATCTGCTTCTGGTTCTTCATCGTCTGGATCATCGCGGGCATCAGCGCTGCCAATTGCGGTGTCAGATCAGCCAGTTCCTCGATGTCGGGCACCAGGTCCTGGATGTCGGCGGACAGCGTGTTGATGCCGTCGAGCGTGTCGAAGATCGACCGCATGGCCCAGCAGACCGGGATGTCGTAGCAGTGCGGCTCCCAGTAGAAGTAGTTGCGGATCGGCCGGAAGAAGTCGTCGAAGTCCGCGATGTGGTCACGGATCTCGTTGGTGTCGGCCGAGGTGTTCCTGAACTTCTCCGCCATCCGCCGGGTGACGTCGGCCATCTGCAGCGTGATGCCCTGCATCTTGGTCATCGAGTCGATGGTCACCTGCATCTCGTCGGCCTGCTTGAGGGTGTTGGCCAACACCGTCTGCTGCATGTCGTTGTTCATGAGTTGGCCTGTGCCGCCCTGGCTCACCGAGTACGCGAGCGAGGCGTGCTCGATCGGCTTGCCGTCCGGGCGGGTGATCGTCTGGACCTGCGCGATGCCGTGGACGCGGACCATGGCCTTGGCGATCTTGTCGATGATGAGGAAGTCCGCCGGGTTGCGCAGGTCGTGATCGGCTTCGACCATCACGAGTTCGGGATTCATCTTGGCGTCGGAGAAGTGGCGGTCGGCGGCGGCCATGCCGACGTTGGCAGGCACCTCCTCGGGCAGGAAGATCCGGTCGTCGTAGGTGGTGTGGTACCCAGGCAGCGTCAGCAGCCCGACGAGCGCGAGCACGATGGCCATGACGAGGACCGCGCCGGGCCAGCGCACGGTGGCCGCGCCGATGCGACGCCACCCCCTGGCACGTCCCGAACCCTTCGGCTCCAGCACCTTTCCGAAACGGGTGACGATCGAGATGAGGGCGGGCCCGAGGGTGAGCGCGGCCGCGACCACGATCGTCATGCCGATCGAGAGCGGGAAGCCCATCGTCTGGAAGTACGGCAGCCGGGTGAAGTGCAGGCACAGCGTTGCGCCCGCGATGGTGAGACCCGATGCGAGCACGACGTGCGCGGTGCCGTGGAACATCGTGTAGTACGCGGACTCTCGGTCTTCGCCCGCTCGACGCGCCTCCTGGTAGCGGCCGATCAGGAAGATGGCGTAGTCGGTGGCCGCGGCGATGGCGAGGGTCACCAGCATGTTCGTCGCGAAGGTCGTGAGGCCGAAGACGTCGTGGTAGCCGAGGAAGGCGACGATGCCGCGCGCCGAGAGCAGACCGACGACGACCATTGACAGCGTCACCAATACCGTTATCACGGAACGGTATACGAGCAGCAGCATGACGGTGATGACCGCGAACGTCAGCGCCTCGATCGTCTTCATGCTGGCGTCGCCGACTTCGTTCTGATCCGTGGTCGTCGCGGCAGGGCCCGTCACGTACGCCGCGACACCCGGTGGCGCCTTGATGCTCGCGACGATGTCGCGGACGCTGGCCACCGAGTCGTTCGCCAGCGTCTCGCCCTGGTCGCCTGCGATGTACACCTGCACGTAGGCGGCCTTGCCGTCCATGCTCTGAGCGCCGGCCGCGGTGAGCGTGTCACCCCAGAAGTCTTGGACGTGCTGGACGTGGGTGGTGTCGTTGCGCAGCTCGCGCACCATCTCGTCGTAGAACAGGTGGGCGTCCGGTCCCAGTGGGTCGTCGCCCTCCAGGACGATCATCACCGAACTGCTGGTGTCGTACTCCTGGAACACCTCGCCGACGCGCTTCGTCGCGATGAGCGAGGGTGCATCGTTGGGGCTCATCGACACCGCGCGCAGCTTCCCGACCTCTTCGAGCTGCGGCACGCTCGTGTTCAGGAACGCGATGATCGCGATCCAGACCAGGACGATCGGGATGGCGAACAGGCGGATGAACCGCGCCACGGGGGGCCGGGCGGCGTGCCGGGCGCGTGGGATCGGATTGGTCGGGTTGCCTTCGAGGGTGCTGGTCATGCCGCCTTCACCAAGCAGTACGTTGCGGGATTCACGCCGTCGGCGATCCTTTCGTCCTTGACCTCGTCGTCGACGGTGACGCGACAGCCGATCGAGCCACCGTCGCCCTGGGCGACGAGGTTCGGCTGAACCGACGGGACCGTGGTCTCGAGCCGCAAGGACCACGGCAAGCTGACCTCGCCCGTCCGTTGCGGCAACCCGTCCAGGTCGGTGTAGTTGATGACGGCGGTGCTACCGGATCCGAACACCTCGTAGGTGACGACCTTCGGATTGAACGAGTCGGCAGTGTCCGAGCCGACCGGCGTCACGACGGCACCATCGGAACCGAAGACGGACCGGAGATTGCCGACGCTGACGACACCGATCGCGATGGCCGCGACGACCAGGACCGGTAGCCAGACGCGCTTGACCGCGGCGATCACCATGGGCAACGCGCCGTGGCCCGGGCGCCATCGATCGTTGGAGACACGGTCGGGCCTTTCGACGAAGGACTGAGTAGACCGGCCCCCGACGGGTGATCTAGATAGGCAATCTAAGTCCCGAAGTGGATAGAGTCAATCCGGTTATGGCCCGTAAGTCGCGCACATCACTAAAGTGGGGGCGATGATTGACAAACCGTGCCGCGGCCTGCGCAAGGACGCCGAACGCAACAGGCAGCTCGTGCTCGAGGCTGCCCGTGAGCTGTTCGCCGTGAAGGGCATGGAGGCGACGCTCAACGACGTCGCCCGGCACGCGAACGTCGGCGTTGGTACCGTCTACCGGCGTTTCGCGACCAAGGAGGAGTTGGTCGAGGCGATCTTCGAGGACGGTATCGAGCAGGTGGTGTGCCTCGCGGAAACCGCGCTGCTGCACGATGATTCATGGGACGGCTTCGTGTGGTTCGTCGAGCACCTGTGCGAGTTGACCGCGACGGACCGCGGCCTGCGGGAGATGGTCTACAGCAAGGCATACGGCGGATACCGCGTCGAATGCGCACGCGACCGGCTCAGTCCACCGATCTCCGCACTCGTCGAGCGGGCCCGCCACGACGGCTACCTGCGCCCCGACGTCGAGCACACCGACATGCCGATCATCGGCATGCTGGCCGGCACCGTCAGCGAATGGGCCGGCCACGTCGAGCCAGAACTCTGGCGCCGTTACGTTGCGCTCCTGCTGGACGGCATGCGACAGGGCGACGGCCAGAAACCCCTGACCGTCGACGCGCTGGCCGACGACCAGATGGACGAGGCGATGCGGGGCTGGCACCCGGCAGGCTGAGCGGTTGCAGACTGCCGGGCGCCACCGCACGGCCTACCCGACGTGCTCGCGCACGCGCCGCCAGGACGCCTGCTGACCCTCGCCTCGGAAGGCATCGCGGTTCGAGGCGGTGAACTCCGCGACCGTCTGCGCCGGCGATCCGGTGATCACGTCGACGAGGTTGTTACTGCCTGCGAAGATTCCGTCGCGATAGTCCTGCGCCACGTTCGTCAGGTGCTGAATCAGGAATTCTCCGTAACCCTGCGCCCGCAACGCGCCCGCGAAGGTCTCGATCTCGACCGGCTCGTACCGCACCGGATGCCCGAGAACCCGAGCCATCTCGCCGGCGATCCCGTAGTGATCGGATTCGACCGGACCGTACAGCGGGTAGATTTGACGGTCGTGCGGGGCGGGATTCTGCAGGATGGCCGCAATCACGCGGGCTTGGTCCTGTGCAGCAATCGGAGCGTGCCGACCCTCGCCGAACGGCAGCCGCAGCACCCCGCCGTCGTCGTCCCGCGACCACTGCCAGGCCAGCCACTCGGCGAAGAAGGTCGGGCGAAGGTGAGTGGTCACGAACGCCGACCGATCCAGTAGCCGCTCCCCCAGCCAATGGTTCTGAGCGGCGTGACTCTTCGCCTCCCGCCGTGCGCTGATCTGCGACATGTTGACCACCGCGCGCACGCCTGCCTCGGTCGCGGCTTGGGCGAAGACGGCCGTCGCGTCGAGCAGCCCGTCGGGATCGATGGGATAGCAGAAGTACGCCGCCGTCACGCCGGCCATCGCCGAACTCACGTCGCCGAAGTCACGCAGATCTCCGTCGACCACGTCGGCACCGAGTTCGGTCAGAGCGGCCGACCGCTCGTCGATGCCGTGCACCAGCGCACGTACGCGTAGGCCTTCGGATTTCAGCAGCCGCACGACGTGGGCGCCCGTCTTGCCGGTGGCACCGGTGACGAGGAAGAGATCGTCGTTGGTCATGACCGAGCCTCGCTGTGCCGCAGGTTTTCTGGTGTCGAATGTGCGTTGACCCAACCCACGGTCAGGTCCGCCACCTCGCGCCATCGGGAGTCGATGACGAGTGAGTGGCCGCGGTCGGGGAAGACGTGGTAGTCAGTGGTCGCGCGCGACGCCGAGTGGAGTTCCGCCGCCTGCCGGGTCACCGCCTCCGCGACGATGTGGTCACGTCCACCGCCGATGATCAACAGCGGTCCGCGGTCGTGGTTCGCGACGTCGACCTGCGTGGGCGAGGCGGCGTCCTTCTTGGCGCCCACCACTTCGAACAGCGGCTGCCCCGGTGCCGGAATGGAGAACCGGCGGTAGAGGTCGCGGGCCTCGTCGCGCGGCACGGCGTTGGCGATCGCGTAGCGAAACTGCCGCTCAGTCAGGGTGATTGCGCGGTCGCGGTTCTTCTTGCTCTTCAACACCGGGAGCGTCGAGCGGATCTGCGACCACGGGAGCTTGGTGACGCCCTTGATGGGGGCTGGGTCGATGGCCACCGCCGCGGTGGCGTAACCGTCGTCGAGCAGTCGCTGGGCAATGAGCCCGCCGAACGAATGCCCGATCACCACCGGACGTACCGACAGGGTGTCGATCAACCGGGCGAAGTGAGCGACCACGTCGGCGACGCCATGGCCGCCGACGCGGTCACCTGCTCGACGCGTGGCGTCGACGGTGGTGCCGTCGCCCGGCCATCCGGCGACGATGGGTTCGTACCCCTCGCGTCGATAGAGCGCAGCCCACGGTTCCCACGCCGAGGCGTGAATCCACAAGCCATGAATGAATAGGACGGGTTGGTTGGACATGATCGTATTCCGTTCTGCTGTAGGCGATTACCACGGCGGTGACCGCGTTACGCGCAAGGCGCCGCAGTAGCCCGTGCATTCCAAACGACGGCAAGATGTGACGTGGATCATCCAAATGGCGGCGTATCCCCGTTCGATACACACCGATCGGTTTACATCTGAGCACGCGTCGACTACGGTGAGGTCGTGACCGGGGACACCGGTCGGTGTACATCGGCAGAGGCGAACATGGTGGCTATGCAGGCATTTGGGTTTCTCGTCACGCTCGAGGCGATCTCGGGACGCCAGGGCGACGTAGTCGAATTCCTCGAGAAGGCAAGACACCTGGTCGAAACCGAGCGCGGCACGCGGACGTGGTATGCCTTCCGTTCCGGCCCAACGACGTTCGGGATCTTCGACACCTTCGACACTGCCGACGACCGCGACGTTCACCTTCATGGCGAAGTCAGACTCGCGCTCCAAGAAGCCGGCGATGACCTGTTCAGCGCACCACCCGTGATCACGCCGGTCGACGTGCTCGCCTCGAAACCACCCCGTTGATCGCAGCGTCGACCGTGGGCCTCCTGCACGCAATCGGCCGCTTTTGCGTACACAACCCCCACGCTCGAGCGCCCGACACCCCCACCGAGCCCTTGACTCCATGACCCGACCCTGGGAGGGTTCCTGATCAGTCGATCAGTTTCAATCGAGGCGCCCGTGGTCGCACGGTCGCCGTCGGGAGTGGAGGACATGATGAGCGGTCGGGTCGAGGGCAAGGTCGCCTTCATCACGGGTGCAGCGCGCGGCCAGGGGCGCAGCCACGCGCTGCGACTGGCCCAGGAGGGCGCCGACATCATCGCCGTCGACGTGTGCGCGCCGATCAGCAGCACGAGCGTGATCCCGCCGTCGACGCCAGACGACCTGGCCGAAACCGCCGATCTCATCAAGGGATTGAATCGCCGAGTCGTCACCGCAGAGGTCGACGTCCGCGACTACGACAGCCTGAAGGCCGCCGTGGATGGCGGCGTCGAACAGCTGGGGCGGCTCGACGTCATCGTGGCGAACGCAGGCATCGGCAACGGCGGGCAGACGCTGGACAAGACCAGCGAGCAGGACTGGCAGGAAATGATCGACGTCAACTTGTCGGGGGTGTGGAAGACCGTCAAGGCCGGCGTGCCGCACCTGATCTCGGGTGGTCGAGGCGGTTCGATCGTGCTCACCAGCTCGGTCGGAGGCCTCAAGGCGTACCCGCACACGGGCCACTACATCGCGGCGAAGCACGGGGTGGTCGGCCTCATGCGCACGTTCGCCGTCGAACTGGGCGAGCACTCCATCCGGGTCAATTCGGTGCACCCCACAAACGTGAACACGCCGATGTTCATGAACGAGGGCACGATGCGACTGTTCCGCCCCGATCTGGAGAACCCGGGTCCCGACGACATGGCCGTCGTCGCGAAGATGATGCACGTGCTCCCCGTTGGTTGGGTCGAGCCGGAGGACATCAGCAACGCAGTGCTCTTCCTGGCCTCCGACGAGTCGCGCTACGTCACCGGGCTTCCGGTGACGGTCGACGCCGGCAGCATGCTCAAGTAGTCCGGCTCGCGTCGTACTGGACCAGGAATCGTTCGATGAACGACGACATCTGGTCGTGCCCGTCGGTCACGCCGATGGCGACCTCGTTGCACAGGCTGCGAGCCATCTGGGCCAACAGCATCGAGATGACGATCGGCGGGTAGGCATCGAGGTCCACGCCGTGGGCGCGCAGGGCAACGGTCACCGCGGCGGTCTCGATGTCGCGCACCCGTTCCGCGTAGGCCTTCAACTCGGCGCCGATCACCTTGCGGTGGTTGGCCAGCGCCATGAACTCGGTGTTGAGGCCGGTGCGGCGGGGATCGGAGTTCACGAGCCACAGTGCTCGCAAGGGGTTGTCCTCGGTCAGCGCCCGTCGCATCTGCTGCAGCGATACCTCGGCGCCGGCGCGAAGGACGGCCAGGACCCTCGTCGCGCATGATCTGAGCGGTTGCCTCGATCAAGCGCAGACGCGCGCCTGCGTCCTTCTCCTTGGGCTTACTGGCGGCAGGCATGTCGACGTTCCCTACGTAATCGGCTGACCGGAAGCATATACGGCGCGCGTGATCCGGTCCTTGACCGTCCGTTCGGACGCGTGCTATCCATGACCATCGCATCAATTTGATCGATCGATCAGTTTTCGAGGAGTGTGCATGGCGGCGTCGGAGCCACGCGTTCGGGTCGACCCTCGGCTGTGCGAAGGCCACGCCCTGTGCATCGACCTCGCACCGGAGGTGTTCGACCTCTCCGACGACGAGGTCGCGACGTGCGACGAGCGGCCCTCGAAGTCGTCGAGGGACGCCGTGACCGCCGCGATGAACGCCTGTCCGCGCGGAGCCATCACCATCGAGCCCGCCCAGCCCGCACCAGCCCCCCACGACCGCTCCGAGAGGACCACCGCATGACCGATCTCGCCTCGGCGGACTACTTCACCGACGCCACCATCGCGCAAGACCCCTACGACTACTACGAGCATCTGCGCAGTCACGGTCCCGTCTACCGGGAGCCGCACCACGGGGTCGTCGCGGTGACCGGCTACGCCGAGGTGATGGCGGCGTTCAAGGACACCGACTCGTTCTCTGCGGTCAATGCCATCGGCGGGCCGTTCCCGCCGCTTCCGTTCGAGCCCGAGGGCGATGACATCACCGCCCAGATCGAGGCACATCGGCACGAGTTCCCGATCCACGAGCACATGGTGGTCATGGATCCGCCTGCCCACGAACGGGCCCGGTCGCTGCTCAGCAGGCTCCTCACGCCGCGCAGGCTCGCCGAGAACGAGGAGTTCATGTGGCAGCTCGTCGACACCCAGCTCGACGAGTTCATCGGCAACCGGCGGTGCGAGTTCCTGTCGGAGTACGCGCGGCCCTTCGCGACCCTGGCCATCACCGACCTGCTCGGCGTGCCCGCGGAAGACCGTGCCGAGTTCCGTCGGGCGCTCGGAGCCGAGAAGCCGGAGGGCAACCGCGTCGGCGCCCTCGACGGTGCGGCGGTGGGGCTCAACCCGCTGGAGTACCTCGACGACAAGTTCAGTGCCTACATCGCGGAACGACGGCGCAATCCGCGCAACGACGTGCTCGGCGGCATGGCTACCGCAACCTATCCCGACGGATCGGTACCCGAGTTGCTCGAGGTGGTCCGACCCGCCACGTTCCTGTTCGCAGCCGGCCAGGAGACCGTCACGAAACTGCTCAGCGCCGCGATTCAGACGCTCGGCGACCGGCCGGAGTTGCAGGAGCAACTCCGTGAGCACCGGAAGTCGATACCGGCGTTCATCGAGGAGGCGTTGCGGATGGAGAGCCCGACCAAGGTCGACTTCCGACTGGCACGCAAGACGACCACGCTGGGCGGTGTGCACATCCCCGCGGGCACGGTGCTGATGCTGTGCCT
>JAQSXQ010000053.1 GCA_029256565.1 Mycobacterium sp. | reverse complement strand
GCGACGACAGCGGCAGTCCCACGCGATATCCACCCCGGCGATTCTCACTTCCGTGTCCCCCCGGGAGACGCAGTGGTGCGACGATCACATCCTGTCTCATTCTCAGGCACAGGGAGGATCGCATCGGGTCGCAGCGGTGTCTCGACTCTTAGGCTCTGGCGGAGCAAGAAGGTTGTTGCAGTCCGCGCGCTGATCTGCGATTGGCAGTTCGCGGCACCGTGTTATTTGAAGGGGTTGAGGTTGCGGCCCAGGATGTACTGGAGGCGTTGTGGCAGTGGGCGTATGGCGGCGGCGGTGAGCTTGTTCACCGTGCCCGGGATGCAGACGGGCTTGCCGGCCATCACTGCGTCATATCCTTCACGCACGACGTCTTCCGGGTCTTGCCAGAGCAGCCCGGGTAGCCGGTCGGCCGCTTCGCGGGCGCCCATCACGTCGTGGAACTCGCTGTGGGTGAAGCCAGGGCACAGCGCTGTCACGTGGATGCCATGCGGCTTGAGTTCCATGTCCAGGGACTGCGACATCTGGAGCACGTAGGCCTTGACGCCGGTGTAGAGCAGACCTTCTCCGGGCGGTGCCATCGCGGCCAGCGAGGACAGGTTGACGATGCGTCCCCATCGCCGTTGCTTCATGCCTGGGATCACCCGGTGGACGAGTTCGGTGGTCGCGGTGACCATCAACTGGATCTCGGCGGCGACCGACTCCCACGGGGTCTGCGAGAACTTCGTGCTCGACGACAGTCCCGCGTTGTTGATGAGAACGTCGACGGACATGTCGGCGCGCGCGGCGTGATCGATGATGGCCGATGGTGTGGTGGGGTCGGTGAGGTCGGCGGCGAAGACTTCGCAGCGCGCGCCGTGCGCGCGGCGCAGGTCGGTGGCGAGTTCTTCGAGCCGCTCGGCGCGTCGCGCGACGAGCAGCACGTCGTAGCCGTGGGCGGCGAGGTGGCGGGCGAAGGCGGCGCCGATGCCGGCGGAGGCGCCGGTGATCAACGCGGCCCGTCGAGGGTCGGTCATGGGAATTCCCTTCGGGCGTCGATGAGTGTCGGTGTCAGGCCGCAGTCGACTGCGCTGGCTGGGTGAGTAGTCAAGCGCGTCGAACGCTTGGTGCGGGAGGGATGGATGGTCCGCTCATCGTGAGCCAGCTCCGAGGTGACGGTTCAGGAAGTCGATCTGATCGGTCACGATCTGCTCGAAGTGCGGGTCCAAGTAGGGCTCGAAGTGAGAGATGTCGTAAGACTTCACCTCTCCGTGGGGGATGCGGGAGACGATCTTGCGGGCCTTTGCATACGGGGTGACGTCGTCCTTGGTGGCCAGTTGCACCAACGTCGGCGCGGTGATCTTGGCGGCCAGGCGTCCGGGTGAATACATCGGCACGCGCAACGCGATGCGGGCGGCGACGTCGTTCTCGGCCTCGAGTTGGGCGCGCAGATGCTCGGCCGCCTCGCCGCCGGCCATTTTTTCGACCAGTTCATAGGCCCCGGGTGAGGTCATCATCGCGAATTGGCCAGGCCTGCCGATGGACATGACTCGGTACGGTTCGCGCCCGAGCCACGAGCCGACCTGATCGCGCAGCCCGGCGGCGACCAGACGCGCGACCAACTTCGGGGATTGGGAGAACGCCGAAGCGGGTCCTGAGACGTGGGGCACTTGGACGATGGCGGCCGCAAAACTGTGGTCGCGGGCGGCCAAGGTGAGCACGTGGCCACCGCCGAAGGAGGAACCCCATCCCACCACCCGGGTGGTGTCGACGCCGTCCAGGCTGCGGGCGTACGCGACGGCGGCGCGCCAATCAGCCTGCTGCTTGACGATGTCCAGGACGCGGCGGGGTTGGCCGTCGCTGGCACCCCAGTGCCGGTAGTCGAATACCAGCGCGGCGAAACCCGCTTCAGCGAACCGTGCGCCGTAGGCGTCCAGGCGCAGCTCCCTAAACGCGGCGAACCCGTGGGCCAAGACGACGATGGGTGGATTCTCGACGCCGTCGGGCCGATAGAGCCACGCCGCGCACGGCGTGCCCTCGGAGGAGAACGTTTCGTCGGTCCGGACGTAGGTGTGCTCAGTCATGACTCTCCCTGTGGTGATCGAATGTGGCCGTGGTGCCGAGCCTGTCGCAGGACCCGCACCGTATCGGAGGGTTTCGTTACGGGTTCTGCGTCTGCTCGGCGGGAGGACTACACCTCGACCGGTACGCGCTGCCGGGTGAACTGCAATGCGTCGTGGTCGATCTTGCCGTTGCGGATGACCCGCAGGTCGACGAAGTAGTTCTGCTTGAGCTGCCACGGGGCCTTGGACCCGGACTTCGGCAACCGGTCGACCGCCCGTGTGATGTAGCCCGAGGTGAGGTCCAAGAAGGGGTGGCGTTCGACGTCGCTGCCGGGCTGGCGCGGCTCGACGGCGCCAAGGCCGTGGTCGTCCATGTAGGTCAGCAGGCGGCTGACGTATTCGGAGGTGAGGTCGGCCTTGAGCGTCCAGGACGCGTTGGTGTAGCCGAAGGTGAAGGCCATGTTCGGGACACCGGAGAGCATCATGCCCTTGAAGGCCACGGTGTCCGCGAGATCGACGGGCGCACCGTTTCGTTGCAGTTGGGCGCCGCCGAGGAATCGCACGTTCAGACCCGTGGCGGTGACGATGATGTCGGCCTCGAGAGTCTCGCCGGACCTCAGCAGGATGCCCTCGGGGGTGAACCGGTCGATCGTGTCGGTGACGACATCGGCTCTGCCCGTACGGATCGCGGTGAAGATGTCGCCGTTGGGCGCCAAGCACACCCGCTGATCCCAGGGCTTGTAATCAGGCGCGAAGTGCTTGTCGTAGTCGAAGCCCTTGGGCAGGCGGCGCTCGGCCATCGAGCGCAACGTCCTACGGAAGACACCGGGCAGGGCGCGCGCGATCTGATATTGCGCGGTGGCGGTCAGGATTGCCTTCCACCGCACGGCGGTGTAGGCGGCCTTCAGCGGCAGCAGCCCGAACGCCCGTGCCGCAAACGGGTCCTTGTCGGACAGCGAGCCGATGTAGGTCGGTGTGCGTTGCAGCATGGTGACGTGGTCGGCACCGTTGTCGGCCAAAGCGGGGACCAAGGTGATGGCGGTAGCGCCGCTGCCGATCACGACGACCTTCTTGCCCTGGTAGTCCAGATCCTCGGGCCAGTGCTGCGGGTGCACGATCATCCCGGCGAAGTCCCCGGCGCCGGCGAATTCCGGCGAGAAACCCTCGTCGTAGTCGTAGTAGCCGCTGCACGCCCACAGGAAGCCGGCGTGGATGACTGCTTGTTCGCCGTCGCGGTCGACGGTGACCTCCCAGACGCCGTCGTCGTCGGACCAGTTGGCCGACACCACTTTTTGGCCGTAGCGGATGTGGGTGTCGATGCCGTTCTCGGACGCGGCCTCGTTGAGGTAGTTCCAGATCGACGGACCGTTGGCGATCATCTGGTCGGTCGCCCACGGCTTGAAGTGGAAGCCCAGGGTGTACATATCTGAATCCGAGCGGATACCCGGGTACTTGAACAGGTCCCAGGTGCCGCCCAGCTTCTCGCGACGCTCCAAGATGGCGTAGCTCTTGGCTGGTGCTTGCTGCTGAAGATGCCAGGCGGCACTGATGCCGGAGATCCCGGCACCCACGATCACAACGTCGACAAAATCGGTCATGATGTAAAGCTATCAACACCCCGTCGAAATGGTCAACACCACGTTGAAGAATTCGACACCATGTAAAGTCGGGTCCGTGTCCACCACCGCCAAGGCCCGCACGTCCCGAGGTCGCCGACCGATCCGCCCCTCCGGCGACGAGCGCGAACAGGCCATCCTCGCTACCGCCGAGCGCCTACTCGACGCACGCGGTTTCGCCGGAATCTCCGTCGACGACCTGGCCGGCGGAGCCGGGATCTCGCGCCCGACCTTCTACTTCTACTTTCCGTCCAAGGACGCGGTGCTACTCACGCTGTGGGAGCGGGTGATTCGCCAGGCCGACACGGCGCTGCAGGCGCTGGCCGACACCGCCGACCGTCGCGATGCCTGGCGACCAGGCATCAAGGTCTTCTTCGACACCTTTGGCGCGCACCGAGGCGTCACGATGGCTGCGTCGAATTCCGACAACGCCGAAATCCGTCGGGTCCTGTCGACGTTCATGCAAAAGTGGATTGACTTCACCGCCGCCACCATCGAGGCCGAACGCCACCGTGGCGCCGCACCGGTCACCCTGCCCGCTCGCGACATCGCCACCGCGCTCAACCTGATGAACGAACGCACGCTACTGGCGGCGTTCACCGGCGAGTCACCCGCCGTTGCCACCGACCACGTCCTTCACACGCTCGCCCACGTCTGGACGTGCACGATCTATGGAACTCCCGACTAGCGCCACGCCCGGCTCCGAGGCGACCGGAGTCGGTCGACACGCGGTCTGGTGGTTGCTTCGACTACAGAAACGCGGTTCTCGCCCGTCCTGGATGACGACTGACCGTGCGCCTGCCGCGAGTTTTGCATCAGCTGCAGCAGATGAGCCGTCAGTCAGCACCGTGTCGACGTTCGACGCGGACGCGACGGGGGTGAGCCTTGCGGCGTTCGGTACCGATGCGTACCGTGGGGCGGTACTTATGGGTACCGAGATGTTGGAGGCGCGACGTGGCTGAGGCGACGACTGATCCGGTGCGGCTGCCCCCGTCGCCACGCATCCCAAAGCTGCTGCAGGGTATCGGCTTCCTGACCGCACGCGACCGCGCGGTGGCGCTGTTGAGCCGTCGGTACGGATCGGAGTTCGTGCTGAAGCTGCCGATCTTCGGGTCCGCAGTGGTGATCAGCGATTCGGGACTGGTCAAGGAGGTGTTCACGACGAACCCCGACCTGATCGGTCGCGCGGGCACCCTGGGCGAGGTCCTGGGCCCCGGCTCGACGTTCAGCCTCGACGGTCAGGCACACCGGGCCCGTCGCAAGCTGCTCGTCCCGCCGTTCCACGGCAAGCGGATGCAGGGCTACGAGCACATCATCGCCGAGGAGGTCCGGCGCGAGAGCGCGACATGGGTGGAAGGCGAGGAGTTCGACACGCTGCCCTCGATGATGCGGATCACCCTCAACGCGATTCTGCGCGCAGTGTTCGGCGCCGACGGTGCGGCGCTGGAGGAGCTGCGCGAACTGCTGCCGCCGATGGTGCTTCAGGCTTCACGGCTGGCGGTCCTGCCGCCGGCGTTCCGGCGGAACTACGGGTCGTGGAGTCCTGGGGCTCGCCTCGCGGAATCGCGTCGCCGGTACGACGCTGCCATCGCCCGCCTGATCGCCGACGCCCGCCGGGATCCGAACGCAACCGACCGCAGTGACGTTCTCGCGATGATGCTGTCAGCCCGCTACGAGGACGGGTCGCCGATCACCGACGACCACGTCGCCGACGAGCTGCTCACCCTGCTCGCCGCGGGTCACGAGACCACCGCGACCACGCTGGCGTGGGCGGTCGAGCGGATCACCCGCCATCCCCGCCTGCTCGCACGCCTCGCCGACGAGGCCGCGCACGGCGGCTCGGACCTCCTGCAGGCCACTGTCTTCGAGGTGCAGCGCGTCCGGCCGGTCATAGACGGCTTCGCGCGCGTCACCAAGCAACGGATCCGGTTGGGCGAGTACGTGCTACCCAAGCGGCAGGTGATCCTGGTGAGCATCTCACTGGCACACGCCGCCGAACGCAGCTTCACCGACGCCAATGCGTTCGACCCCGACCGCTTCGTCGGCAACCCGCCGGAGAACCACGCGTGGATCCCGTTCGGCGGCGGCGTCCGGCGATGCATCGGCGCCGCGTTCGCGAACATGGAGATGATGGTGACGTTGCAGACCCTGCTGCGCGAATTCGAGTTCCGCACCACCTACGCCGATGCCGAACCCGTCCACTCCCGTGGCGTCGCGAGTGCCCCGGGGCGGGGTGGACGTGCGGTCGTCTACCGCCGCCGGACGCCGCAGGACGTCACGAATGCCGATCAGGCCCGGGTGTCGGCATGAGCGCCGACGAGAAGGTCACCGAGGAACTGGTCGACGTGAGCCGCGGAATCACGTTGTGCCACGACGGATTCGGCCCTCCGGGTGACCCGCCAGTGGTCCTGATCGCGGGCCTTGGTCAGCAGAAGCACACCTGGCCCGCCGGTTTTGCCACGGCGCTGGCGGAGCGCGGACATCGCGTCATCAGGTTCGACAACCGCGACGTCGGGCGATCGACGCACATGGACTATCCCGCCCCAAGGCCCGTGGCGATGCTGCGCGGGGGGAACCACCCGCGCCAGTACCACTTGGGCGACATGGCGCGCGACACGGTTGGCCTGCTGGACGCGCTCGGTCACCGCGTCGCACACCTGGTCGGAGTATCGATGGGCGGCATGATCGCTCAGACCGTCGCCGCGCAGCATCCCGGCCGGGTGCGGACGTTGACGTCGATCATGTCGACCACGGGCGCCCCGCGGATCGGCAGGCCCGCGCCGTCCACGTGGTGGAGACTGGCCACGTCGAAGCCGGCGCGCACACGTCAGCAGGCCGTCGACGGCGCAGTGGCGACGTTCCGCCACATCGGTTCCCACGGTTATCCGTTCGACGCGCAGTGGGTGGCCGAGAAGGCCGGTGAGGCGTGGGACCGCGATCCCACCACCGACGGCGTCAGCCGCCAGCTCGCGGCCATCTTCGCCTCCGGTGACCGCACCGCGGAACTCGCCGCCATCGACGTCCCGACGCTCGTAATCCACGGCGACCGCGACCGCATGGTGCACCCGACCGGTGGCGCCGCGACCGCGCGAGCCATCCCCGGCGCCCGCCTCGAGACGATCGTCGGCATGGGCCACGACCTCCCGACAGGCGCGTGGGCTCGCCTGCTCGACCTCGTCAGCGATCACGTCGCCGGGCCGACGCGTTAGTTCCTTCCACTTCGCTTGATTGAAACGGGCGCCGCAGTCCGCCCTAGGTGGTCACACCGGTGTTGCGAGGGGTCGGCGGAGCCGCTTCAACAGCGGGTCGCTCATAACATCTCAGGGCCTAGTCCCGCTTGCCAATTGGTCAGTCGAGGCCGCGTTCCCACTCCTGCAACCAGGGCACGACATCGGTCAGATCCCGGGTAACGATCGCGGCGGTTGCAGCCTCCCGGGCTGCAGCGCCAGCGTTGAGCGCGAGTGACGTTGGGAGAACGTGGAACAAGGGAATGTCCGACCGGCTGTCACCGATTGCGCAGCACCGCTGCGCCGGCACTCCCCGCTCGGCTGCGAGCGCGAGCGCACGATCGCGCTTGTCGTACTCGTTGAAGTGCTCAGCCACAGTGCCGTCATAGGCGCGCCGCGAGATACCGACGCGAGGTCCGCCGGTTCCGGTGAAGCCGCACCGTCGGGCGATTGAATTGCTGACGGGCTGCCAAGCCAGCGAGGCGAGGACCGGTTCAATCCGATGGCGACGACACCAGGACACCACTGCTTCGACGCCAGCGATCAACGGTAGCTCGTCGAGCCACTGATCCACGGTGCTGGTACTCACACCCCGCCATCCCCTAGCGTCGATGACACTGACCTCTTCGTTCGTGAGTTCGCCAGCGGCATAGCGTCGTTCGGCGTGATCAAGTTCCCGCTGGTGACCGAGGCGCGCCGCGAGAAAGCTGCTGCTGGACATGGACGGGACCAGCGTTCCGTCGATGTCGAAGAACACGATGCCGCGCAACGTCATCCTCGGAGCATAGATAACCTCGCGTCGTCATCACGGGGCGCCCGATAGTGGATCGAGTAGAACGCCTCTCCATGATGCTTCATCTTCGGCTGGCGTCTTCCTCCTGCGTCCACTAGGGCACCGAGAGTTGACGGGACAGAGGCCCAAGACCGCGGGACTAGTGAGCCGTCAATCGTGGACGGCTGATGGCATGTCTAGAGAAATGAGACGAACTGGGAAAGGCGCTACTCCCACACCCGTTCTGCCCAGTCGCGTTGTCTCGTTTCGTGTCCATACCGCGTGTCTCAGAACTTGCTGCCCCGAGTTGCTCTGGATGCGCGCTCGGACCGTCGGCGGGGCTGCAGATCTCACTTCCATGTCCAATTGGACGTCAGATGGACATATGACTTGAGAACTCGACATCAAACTCGAGAAGCCACAGCCCCAAACCCCTAGTGCGCCATGTTCGTAAAGCGCGACAGGTGCAGCTGATGCGCGACGGTGATGGTCTTCGTCGGGCCGTTGCGGTGCTTGGCGAGAATGAGATCCGCCTCGCCGCCGCGGGGGTCATCGCGCTCGAAGGCGTCGGGCCGGTGCAGCAGGATCACCATG
>JAQSXQ010000052.1 GCA_029256565.1 Mycobacterium sp. | reverse complement strand
CCGGGCAGCGCCTTGGCGATGACGCCGGAGAACAGCTTCTGGTAGCCCGAGCCGGTCAGGCGCACGATGAGGTCGAGTGCCTTGGCGTCGTTGCCGATCAGGACCCGGGCCTTGTTCTTGCGGACGCCGTCCATGATGATCTGCGCGGCCTTCTCCGGTGACGTGCTGGCCAGCTTCTTGTCGAAGGTCTTGGCGAGTTCGTCGACGTCGATGCCCTCGGCGGCCGTCATGTTGCGCGCGATGCCGGTCTTGATGCCGCCGGGGTGGATGGTGGTGACCTTGACCGGATGCTTGGCCAGCGCCATCTCCTGGCGCAGCGCCTCGGTGAACCCGCGGACGGCGAACTTGGCCGCGTTGTACGCCGCCTGGCCGGGCACCGAGAAGATGCCGAAGATGCTCGACACGTTGATGACGTGCCCGTCGCCGGACTCGATGAGGTGGGGGAGGAACACCTTGGTGCCGTTGACGACTCCCCAGAAGTCGACGTCCATGACGCGCTCGATGTCCTTGAAGCCGCTGACCTCGACGTCGCCCGCGAACGCGATGCCTGCGTTGTTGTAGATCTGGTTGACCTTGCCGAAGTGGGCCTTGACGGCGTCGGCGTACAGCTCGAAGGCCTCGCGCTCGGTGACGTCGAGCCGGTCGGCCTTCACCGGGGCGCCGATCGCCTTGATGCGCTCCTCGGTGACGGCGAGGCCCTCGGTGTTGACGTCGCTGATCGCGACCTTGGCGCCCGACCGTGCCAATTCGATGGCCAGGGCCTGGCCGATACCCGATCCGGCGCCCGTGACGACCGCGACCTTGCCCGCGAAGCCCTCCATGCGTACTCCCTCGTCTCGCTTATTCGACTCGTGTCGAGGATAGACAGTACCGGCGGTATCACCGAAAGCGGGTAACGGATCCGCACCGGGGCGCGAAGGACAGTCCATGAAGCGCATCCCCAAGGTGACGACAGCGTCGCTGGCAGTGTCCGCAGGTCTGATCGCGGGCGCGACGTTCCTGGCCACCCCGGCGCACGCCGACCCGGGGGCCGATGCCTTCGTGGGAGCACTGAGTTCAGCCGGCCTCGGTGGCATCGATCCGGCGACCGCGGTGTCGGTCGGTCAATCCGTCTGCCCGATGCTGTCGGAGCCCGGACAGCAGATGGCCGACGTCGCGGCCGGTGTCTCGGATGCGCTGGGCCGACCGCTCGGCCCCGCGACGATGTTCACCGGCATCGCCATCTCGATGTTCTGCCCGGCCGCGGTCACCTCGCTGGCCAACGGTCAGACCCCGATCCCGTTCGGGCTCGCGGGGTTCTGACCCAACGGATTTCTGCGTGAGGGTCGCCGGACCCGGCAGGCTGGCGACCCTCACGCAGCATCAACTCACTTGGCGAATGCCTCGTCGATGATCTCCTGCTGCTCGACGGCGTGCACCTTCGACGATCCCGACGACGGCGCCGACATCGCACGACGCGAGATGCGCCTGATACCGGTCAGGTGATCGGGCAGCAGCTCCGGCATCGACAGCCCGAACGTCGGCCACGCACCCTGATTGGCCGGCTCCTCCTGCACCCAGAAGAACTCCTTGGCGTTCGGGTACTCGTCGATGGTCGCCGCGAGGCGCTTGCGGGGCAGCGGGTAGAGCTGCTCGACGCGCAGGATCGCAACGTCGTCGCGGCTCTCCTTGGCCTTGCGGGCGGCGAGGTCGTAGTAGATCTTGCCGCTGGTCAACAGGATTCGCTTGGCCTTAGAGCGGTCGCCGACGCCGTCGGTGTACGTCGGTTCCTCCATGATCGAGCGGAACTTCTGCTCGGTGAAGTCGCGGATGTCGCTGACGACGGCCTTGTTGCGCAGCATCGACTTCGGCGTGAACACGATCAGCGGACGGTGGATGCCGTCCATGCCGTGCCGACGCAGCAGGTGGAAGTAGTTCGCAGGCGTCGACGGCATCGCCACCGTCATCGACCCCTCGGCGCACACCTGCAGGAACCGCTCGATGCGGCCCGACGTGTGGTCGGGGCCCTGTCCCTCGTGACCGTGCGGCAGCAGCAGCACGACGTCGGACAGCTGGCCCCACTTGGCCTCGCCCGAGCTGATGAACTCGTCGATGATCGTCTGGGCGCCGTTGACGAAGTCGCCGAACTGCGCCTCCCACAGCACCATCGCGTCGGGGTTGCCGACCGAGTAGCCGTATTCGAAGCCGACCGCCGCGAACTCCGACAGCGCCGAGTCGTAGACCATGAACTTGCCGCCCGACGGCGTGCCGTCGGTGTTGGTCGCCAGCAGCTGCAGCGGCGTGAACTCCGCGCCGGTCTTGCGGTCGATGATCACCGAGTGGCGCTGGGTGAACGTGCCGCGGCGGGTGTCCTGGCCGGACAGCCGGACCAGCTTGCCCTCCGACACCAGGGTGCCCAGGGCCAGCAGTTCGCCGAACGCCCAGTCGACCTTGCCCTCGTAGGCCATCTCGCGCCGCTTCTCGAGCACCGGCTTCACCCGCGGGTGCACCGCGAAGTCCTCGGGGAAGGACAGGTGCGCGTCGCCGATGCGCGCGAGCAGCGACTTGTCGACCGCCGTGCTGAGCTTGGCGGGCAGCACCTGGTCGGACTCGACCGACTCGCTGGGTTCGATGTCGTGCTTCTCGAGATCGCGCACCTCGTTGAAGACGCGCTCGAGCTGACCCTGGTAGTCACGCAGGGCGTCCTCGGCTTCCTTCATCGAGATGTCGCCACGACCGATCAGGGCCTCGGTGTAGGTCTTGCGGACGCCGCGCTTGGTGTCGATGACGTCGTACATGTACGGCTGCGTCATCGACGGGTCGTCGCCCTCGTTGTGCCCGCGCCTGCGGTAGCACAGCATGTCGATGATGACGTCCTTCTTGAACTTCTGCCGGAAGTCGATCGCCAGCCGGGCCACCCACTGAGCGGCTTCGGGATCGTCGCCGTTGACGTGGAAGATCGGCGCGCCGATCATCTTCGCCACGTCCGTGCAGTACTCGCTGGAGCGCGAGTTCTGCGGTGAGGTCGTGAAGCCGATCTGGTTGTTCACCACGATGTGGATCGTGCCGCCGGTGCGGTAGCCGCGCAGCAGGGCCAGGTTCAGCGTCTCCGCGACCACGCCCTGCCCGGCGAACGCCGCGTCGCCGTGCAGCATCATCGGCACGATCGTGAAGCCGTCGGGTCCGTCGCCCTTGTCCTCCATGTCCTGCTTGGCGCGCACCAGGCCTTCGAGGACCGGGTCGACGGCCTCGAGGTGGCTCGGGTTGGCCACCAGCGACACCTCGATGTCGTTGTCGCCGAACATCTGGATGTAGGTGCCGGTGGCGCCGAGGTGGTACTTCACGTCGCCGGAGCCGTGGGCCTGGGACGGGTTCAGGTTGCCTTCGAACTCGCTGAAGATCTGCGAGTACGGCTTGCCGACGATGTTGGCCAGCACGTTGAGCCTGCCGCGGTGCGGCATGCCGATCACGACCTCGTCGAGACCGTGCTCGGCGGCCTGGTCGATCGCGGCGTCCATCATCGGGATGACGGTCTCGGCGCCTTCGAGCGAGAAGCGCTTCTGTCCGACGTACTTCGTCTGCAGGAACGTCTCGAACGCCTCGGCGGCGTTGAGCTTGCTCAGGATGTACTTCTGCTCGGCGACGGTCGGCTTGTCGTGCTTGACCTCGACGCGGTCCCGGATCCACTTCTGCTGCTCGGGTTCCAGGATGTGGGTGTACTCCACGCCGACGTGCCGGCAGTACGCGTCGCGCAGCACCGACAGCACGTCGCGCAGCTTCTTGTACTCGGCGCCTGCGAACCCGTCGACCTTGAACACGCGGTCGAGGTCCCACAGCGTCAGGCCGTGGGTCAGGACGTCGAGGTCGGGGTGGCTGCGGAACCGGGTCTTGTCCAGGCGCAGCGGATCGACGTCGGCCATCAGGTGGCCGCGGTTGCGGTAGGCCGCGATCAGCTCGATGATCCGGGCGTTCTTGTCGGTGATCGCGTCCGGGTTGTCGGTGCGCCACCGCACCGGCTCGTACGGGATGCCGAGTTCGCGGAAGATCTCGTCGAAGAACTCGTCGTCGAGCAGCAGCTGGTGGATGGTGCGCAGGAAGTCGCCCGACTCCGCGCCCTGGATGATGCGGTGGTCGTAGGTGGAGGTCAGCGTGATCAGCTTGCCGACGCCGATCTCGTTGATGCGCTCCTCGCTGGCGCCCTGGAACTCGGCGGGGTACTCCATGGCGCCCGCGCCGATGATCGCGCCCTGGTTGCGCATCAGGCGCGGCACCGAGTGCACGGTGCCGATGGTGCCGGGGTTGGTCAGCGAGATGGTGACGCCTGCGAAGTCCTCGGCGGTCAGCTTGCCGTCGCGGGCGCGCCGCACGATGTCCTCGTAGGCGGCGATGAACTGGCCGAACCGCATGGTCTCGCAGCGCTTGATGGCGGCGACGACGAGCTGACGCTTGCCGTCCTTGCCCGGCAGGTCGATCGCCAGGCCGAGGTTGGTGTGGGCCGGGGTGATGACGTTGGGCTTCCCGTCGACCTCGGCGAAGTGCCGGTTCATGTTCGGGAACTTCTTGACGGCCTGCACGATCGCGTAGCCCAGCAGGTGGGTGAAGCTGATCTTGCCGCCGCGCGTGCGCTTGAGGTGGTTGTTGATGACGACGCGGTTGTCGATCATCAGCTTGGCCGGGATGGCGCGGACGCTGGTGGCGGTCGGCACCTCCAGCGAGGCGTTCATGTTCTTGACCACCGCTGCTGCGGCACCGCGCAGGACCGCGGCCTCGTCGTCCTCGGCCGGTGGCGGACCCGCCGGGGTCTTCGGCTTGGCGGGCTCGGGGTTGGCCGCCGTCGCCGACGTGGCGGGTTTGGTGGCCGGGGCGGCGGGCTTCTCGGACGTCGAGGCCTTGTCGGCCGGCTTCTTCTCGGCTGCTGCGGCGGGCTTCGCGGGCGCCTTGTCAGCGGCCTTCTCGGCGGGCTTGGCGGAAGTCTTCTCCGGCGCCTTCGGCGCGGTCTTGGAGCCGTTCGACGACGAGCCGTTGGCGGGCGGCGGGGCCGGCGCAGGCGTGGGTGGGGAGGAGGGGCCGGTCTTGGCGGTCGCGCCGCTCTTGCCGTTCGCCGGTGCCGAGGCCTCCGTGGTCGGTTCCGGTGAGTAGTCGACGAGGAACTCGTGCCAACTCGGGTCCACCGAGGAGGGATCCTCCCGGAACTTGCGGTACATCTCCTCGACCAGCCATTCGTTCTGCCCGAATGGTGAAGGTGAACTGCTCACGGCAGCTGTCGCCTCGATTCCTCTGCCATCGCAATCGAGCACGTGCCCGCTTGCGTCTGTATGCGGTATGGCCCACCCTTGCGCCACCTTCCAGGCTATCCCTCGCGCACCTGGCAGACCACGGCAACGGTCTTATGGTCGTTGTGGTCTCCGACGGACGGCCCCTGCGCAGGGAGTCAGTGCTTCGGCGCGGGCAGCACGTGCAGCGTCGACTGCCAGCGCGGGGGCGGTGCGCCGAACGCGACACGGGCGTTGTCGACGATCTTCTTGCCCATCATCCGGTTGCCGACGCCGCCGACCACCGCGCCAACTCCGACCGGCAGCATCTTGCCGAACGCGATCGCCCCGCGCTTGAGCGTGTAGCGCTTGACGAAGTACTTCAGCAGGCGCGAGTTGAGCTGCGACACCGCGGGCAGCGGGAGCTGCGCGGCGCCGTCGGCCAGCCAGGCGCCCTTGGTGCGTCCGGGGCCGACCAGGTCCATCACGGCGTGCCTGCCGTCCTCGCCCACCAGCACCGCAAGGACCAGTGCGCGCCTGCGCTCACGGTGCTCGGCGGGAATGCCGTGCACCTCGGCGACCGCAAGGACGAAGACGGCGGTCGCCTCCAGGAACACCACGGTCTCACCGGCGACCGCGGACATGGCGACGAGCGTGCCGACGCCGGGGAACGCCGCGGCCGAACCGACTGCGGCGCCGCTGGCCATCACGGCTGCCAGGTAGTGCTTCTCCAGCCTGGCCACGATCTGGGCGGGCGTTGCCTCGGGATCGGCGTCGCGCAGGCGTTGGACGTAGGCCCGCACCGCGGGGGCCTGCACCCGCGCGCCGCGTTCGATGATCGCCGAGAGGGCCTTGACGGCCGTGCTCGGATCGTCGTCGTTCTCCTGGCCGGTGGCTGGCAGCGGCCGGCCCTTGGCGCGGAATCCAGCACCCATGCTCATCGCCTCCTGTGTGCGATCGCGGAATCCTCAGGTTAACGAACGGCACGCCTGCAGCGTGCCCGGTGGTGACGGCGGTCGCTCCGGGTTCCAGTGACGGCGGTCACTTTGGGCAGGCTCGGGAAGAAATGAGTCGTGCGCATTGCTAAAGAGTTCCATGGCCTCTTCCCCGGACGTAGACCTCGGCAGCGGCGTAGACGTGGCACCCGATGGCACCCAGGCACCGGGTCGAACCCGGATGATCCTGGTGCTCGGCCTGCTCGTCGCGCTCGGTCCGCTCACCATCGACATGTACCTGCCCGCACTGCCACGCATCGCCGAGGAACTGTCGGTGTCGTCGTCGGTGGCGCAGCTGACGCTGACCGGCACGCTGGCCGGTCTGGCGATCGGCCAGCTCGTCATCGGCCCGCTGTCGGATTCGCTGGGTCGCCGCCGTCCGCTGATGGCGGGCATCGTCCTGCACATGGTCGCGTCGGTGATCTGCCTGCTCGCGCCGAACATCACCGTGCTCGGCCTGGCGCGCGGCCTGCAGGGCATCGGTGCTGCCGCGACCATGGTCGTGTCCATCGCGATCGTCGGCGATCTGTTCAAGGGCAACGCCGCCGCCACGGTGATGTCCCGGTTGATGCTGGTGCTCGGCGTCGCCCCGGTGCTCGCGCCCTCGCTGGGCGCGGCGGTACTGCTGCACGGGTCGTGGCACTGGGTGTTCGCCGTGCTCGTCGTCCTGGCAGGCGCGCTGCTCCTGATGGCCGCGTTGGCCCTGCCCGAGACGCTGCCCACCGGACACCGCAGGCCGCTGCGCGTGCGCGGGATCCTGAGCACGTACGGCCAGCTGTTCGGTGACGCGCGATTCGTCATCCTGGTCCTCGTCGCCGCGCTGGGCATGTCGGGCCTGTTCGCCTACATCGCCGGTGCGTCGTTCGTCCTGCAGGGCCGCTACGGACTCGACCAGCAGTCCTTCGCGCTGGTGTTCGGCGCGGGTGCCGTGGCGCTCATCGGCTCGACGCAGTTCAACGTCGTGCTGCTGCGCCGGTTCACGCCGCAGGCGATCGTCGTGTGGGCGCTCGCGGCGTCCTCCCTCTTCGGTGTCGTCTTCATCGGGCTGGCCGTGGCCGGCGTCGGTGGGCTGGCGGCGTTCGTCGTGCCCGTGTGGCTGATCCTTGGCGCGATGGGGTTCGTCATCCCCAACGCCCCGGCGCTGGCACTGTCGCGCCACTCCGAGGCCTCGGGCACGTCGGCGGCTCTGCTCGGCGCCGCGCAGTTCGGGCTCGGTGCCGCGGTGGCACCCCTGGTCGGGGTGCTCGGCAACGATGAAGTCGCGCTCGCCGTGGTGATGACCGCCGGTGCGGTGATCGCGCTGGGCGCGCTGCTGGCCGCGCGGGTCGGCGGAGAGTCCACGGCCGATGACGAGGAGTTCGTCGGCGCGGCCGTCGCCGAACCGGTCTAGCGGACCGGGCGCACCCCGGAGTCGACTCGACGACGAGGCGTCCGTACCGTCGTCGGGATAGTTCGACAGGCGTGATCGGGTAGGGCGTTCGGCATCCCACCGGAGTCCGTTGGGGCCCAGCCCCTCGCGAGCCCGGGTCACCCGCGCGCACTCACGGAAGACACGAGCGTGACCGCAGTACTAGACGCCCTGCACCGGATGCGGGCCACCCACCCGCAATCGGCGGACCCGTGGCGCGTGCTGTGGGCCATGATGGTCGGCTTCTTCATGATCCTGGTCGACGCGACCATCGTGTCGGTCGCCAACCCGTCGATCATGGACAGCCTGCGCGCCGACTACGACGCGGTGATCTGGGTGACCAGCGCCTACCTGCTGGCCTACGCCGTGCCGCTGCTGGTGGCCGGTCGGCTGGGGGACAGGTACGGCCCGAAGAACCTCTACCTGGTCGGTCTGGGAATCTTCACCGCCGCCTCGCTGTGGTGCGGTCTCGCGGACACCATCGAGATGCTGATCGCCGCCCGCGTCGTGCAGGGCGTCGGGGCGGCGTTGCTGACGCCGCAGACGCTCTCGGCGATCACGCGGATCTTCCCGCCGGACCGCCGCGGCGTCGCGCTCAGCATCTGGGGCGCGACGGCCGGTGTCGCGACGCTCGTCGGCCCGCTCGCCGGCGGCGTCCTCGTCGA
>JAQSXQ010000742.1 GCA_029256565.1 Mycobacterium sp. | reverse complement strand
GAACACCATGGTGCCGGTGAGCACCCCGACGATCTCGAGGGCGAGGATCCACGGATTTCCGCTGACGTACCGGGTGTCGGCCAGTGCGTACTGCCACCAGAGCCACTTCCACCCGGGATCGTCGGTGGGCGTCCAGAGCCCCAGCGGATGGCCGATGAGGAACATCAGCTCGTAGCCGATCTGGCTGCACGCGGTGTAGGGCAGATAGAACAGCGTCAGTTCGGCAGCCTTGTCGAGGCGGGTCCGGCGTTCGCCCGGCGCATTCCACAGCAACACGAATGGCAGCAGGATCACCGGAATGCCGAACAGCATGTTGGCGATGACGTCGACCGCGAAACTCGGCGGGATGAGGCCGACGCCGACGCCGATCGTCATCCCGACGAACATCAGTGTGGTGAACAGCGCCGTCGCGGTGTAGATCCGCAGCCGGTGCGGCGCCCACGGCTGGGCGAAGTTCGTGTCGTGGCCGGAGATCGCGTCGGTGGACAAGTCATGCTCCCTTGATCGCTGGTGCCACGGCGATGGACTTCGTGTCGGTGTAGCCGTCGATTCCCTCGCGGCCGAGTTCGCGGCCGTACCCACTGCCCTTCACTCCACCGAACGGGGCGAAGGGGTCCATGGTGTAGCCCTGGTTGACACCGAACGTTCCGGTGCGCACGCGTGCTGCGACTGCCATTCCGCGGTCGGTGTCGTCGGTGAACACCGATCCCGCAAGGCCGTAGTCGGAGTCGTTGGCGATCGCCACCGCCTCGTTCTCGTCGGCGTAGGGGATCACGGTCAACACCGGGCCGAAGATCTCCTCACGGGCAATGGTCATCTCGTTGTCGGCGCGGTCGAAGATCGTGGGCCGGACGAACCATCCGCGCTCGAGTCCGTCGGGCATGCCGGCACCGCCGGTCGCCACGCGAGCGCCCTGCTGCGTTCCTCGTTCGATGTAGTCCGATACGCGCTGTTGCTGCCGACGCGTCACGAGGGGGCCGACCTGGGTGGCGGCGTCTGCGGGGTCGCCGACGCGCAGTGCCGCTACCTCGGCGACGAGTGCATCGACGTACTCCGCCGCCCTGTTCTGCGGAACCAGGATGCGGGTCAACGCATTGCAGATCTGCCCGCTGTTCGACAGGCTCGCCGAGCGGATGCCGGTTGCGACGGCCTCTGGTTCTGCGTCGTCGAGCACGATCGCCGCGGACTTCCCGCCGAGTTCGAGGCTGACCCGACGCAGGTCTCGCGCGCAGGTCGTGGCCACGGCACGGCCCGCGGCGGTGGAACCGGTGAACGACACCTTGTCGACGCCGGCGTGGCCGACCAGGTATTCGCCGACCGTGCCGTCGCCCGGCAGCACGCTCACCACGCCTGCCGGGAAGTCGGCGTCGGCGAGGAGTTCGGCAAGCAAGAGCGCGTCGAGCGGTGCCTCGGGCGCAGGCTTGAGCACGACCGTGCAGCCGGCGAGCAGTGCGGGCACGAGTTTGGTGACGATCAAGAACTGGGGCATGTTCCACGGCACGATCGCGGCGACGACGCCGACCGGTTCGTGCAGGACGTGAACGTCGGAGCCGTAGCGGCCGGCCCGGATCTCGCGCCACGGGTGTTCCTCGGCGAGATCGCAGAATGCGTCCATCATCGACCACGGAAGTGCGACCTGGGCGCGCTGGGCGAAGCTGATCGGTGCGCCGATCTCGGCGCTGATCAGGTCCGCCATCTCGGCGCGCCGGTCACCGTAGGCGGCGGTCGCCACGCTCGCGATCGTCTCCTCGGTATGCGGTGAGATGACCTCGATGCGCCGGTCGCTGCTCGGAGCGCGCCACTGGCCGCCGATGAAGAGTTCGTCGTGCCGCACGGCGGCGCCTCCTCGTGCCCGAATCGATGAATATCAACTACTTGCGATTGCTGTGGGCAGCATATACCGTCGACGTGATCCGCCCTTGCGATTCGGTGAAAAGGCAGCTGCGCGTAGCCGTTTGCGCGGCATACCCGACCATCGCGCATCGCGGGGGGTGCGGCACGGCGCGAGTGCACTTACCAGGAGGCGATCATGGCCCGATTCCCGAAGCCGCCCGAGGGCAGCTGGACGGAGCACTATCCCGATCTGGGTACCGGTCCGGTGTCCTACGAGGACTCGATCGACCCGGAGTTCTTCGAGGTGGAGCGCAAGGCGGTGTTCAAGCGCGCTTGGCTGAACGTCGGTCGCGTGGAGCAGCTTCCGCGCAAGGGGAGCTACTTCACCAAGGAGATGAAGGTCGTCAACACGTCGATCATCGTCGTGCGCACCACGTCGGGAGACGTGAAGGCCTATCACAACATCTGTCGGCACCGCGGCAACAAACTGGTGTGGAACGACATGCCGCTGGAGGAGACCAGCGGGGTCTGCAGGCAGTTCACCTGCAAGTACCACGCCTGGCGCTACGACCTCGACGGCAACCTGACCTTCGTGCAGCAGGAGGGCGAGTTCTTCGATCTCGACAAGAGTCGTTACGGACTGGTCGACGTGCACTGCGAGGTGTGGGAGGGGTTCGTCTTCGTCAACTTCGCGGCCGAACCCGAGCAGACGCTGCACGACTTCCTCGGCCCGATGATCACCAACCTGGCCGGCTATCCCTTCGGCCGGATGACCTCGCGGTTCCACTATCGCTCCGAGGTCAAGGCCAATTGGAAGCTCTACATGGACGCGTTCCAGGAGTTCTATCACGCACCCGTCCTGCATGCGAACCAGTCGCCTACCGCGTACTCGAAGGCCGCCGCGGAGGCCGGTTTCGAGGCGCCGCACTATCGCATCGAGGGCCCGCACCGACTGGTGAGCACCTCGGGCGTGCGGGCGTGGGAGATGGCCGACGAGATGCGCAAGCCGATCGAGGACATCTGTCAGAGCGGGCTCTTCGGCCCGTGGGACGC
>JAQSXQ010000051.1 GCA_029256565.1 Mycobacterium sp. | reverse complement strand
GTGCAGGTGCGCGGCGAACTGGCCTCCGAAGAGGTCGAGGTGCTGCGCCTGTCGGCGCTGCGCGGGCTATTCTCCGCCGTCATCGAGGATCAGGTGACGTTCGTCAACGCACCCGCGCTGGCCGCCGAGCGCGGCGTCGAGGCGACCATCGACACCGAGTCGGAGAGCCCGAACCACCGCAGCGTCGTCGACGTTCGTGCCGTGGCCGCCGACGGATCGTCGGTCAACGTCGCAGGCACGCTGTCCGGCCCGCAGCAGGTCGAGAAGATCGTGCAGATCAATGCGCGCAACTTCGACCTGCGCGCCGAGGGCGTCAACCTGATCATCAACTACAGCGATCAGCCAGGGGCACTTGGCAAGATCGGCACGCTGCTCGGCGGGGCAGGCGTCAACATCCTCGCCGCACAGTTGAGCCAGGATGCCGACGGCGACGGCGCGACGATCATGCTGCGGCTCGACCGTCGGGTCGACGCGGACGTGCTCTCGACCATCGGCGCCGAGGTCGACGCCGCCACGCTGGAACTGGTGGACCTGTCGTGAGTTCTCCGTTGAAGCTCGCCGTGATCGCCGGTGACGGCATCGGGCCGGAGGTCATCGCCGAGGCGCTCAAGGTGCTCGACGTGGTCCTGCCGGGAACCGAACGCACGGAGTACGACCTCGGCGCACGCCGCTATCACGCCACCGGCGAGACGCTGCCCGACGGCATGGTCGACGAGCTGCGGGGCCACGACGCAATCCTGTTGGGCGCCATCGGCGATCCGTCCGTGCCCAGCGGCGTACTCGAACGCGGCCTGCTGCTGACGCTGCGCTTCCAGCTCGACCACCACGTGAACCTGCGTCCCTCCCGGCTGCTTCCGGGTGTGGACAGCCCGCTGGCAGGCAACCCGCCCATCGACTTCGTCGTGGTCCGCGAGGGCACCGAGGGTCCGTACACCGGCACCGGCGGCGCCATCCGCGCGGGGACCCCGCACGAGGTGGCCACCGAGGTCAGCCTCAACACCGCGTTCGGCGTCGAGCGGGTCGTGCGAGACGCCTTCGCCAGGGCGACCAAGCGGCGCAAGCACCTCACGCTGGTGCACAAGACCAACGTCCTGTCGTTCGCGGGCAGGCTGTGGGCCCGCATCGTCGATCAGGTGGGCAGCGAGTTCCCCGACGTCGAGGTGGCCTACCAGCACATCGATGCCGCAACCATCCACATGGTGACCGACCCGGGCCGGTTCGACGTGATCGTGACGGACAACCTGTTCGGCGACATCATCACCGACCTCGCCGCCGCCGTGTCCGGCGGCATCGGGCTGGCCGCCAGCGGCAACATCGATGCGACGGGCACGAACCCGTCGATGTTCGAGCCGGTGCACGGCAGCGCGCCCGACATCGCGGGTCAGGGGATCGCCGACCCCACGGCGGCCATCATGTCGGTGGCGCTGCTGCTCTCGCACGTCGGTGAGGACGCTGCCGCAGCGCGCGTCGACGCAGCCGTCGAGCAGCATCTCGCGACCCGCGGCACGGAGGCCCAGTCGACGTCGGCGGTCGGCGACCGGATCGTGTCGCTGCTCTAGACGCGGACGCTTCAGACAGCGTCCCGTTCGTGCACCGATTCGACGGTGTAGAAGTGCGGATCGAACCCGTCGGCCAGTTCGGCGGCCGCTCGCATGTGCACCCGCGCCGTCGGATCGGCCTGCATGGCCGAGAAGGCCTCGGCGCTGGCCCACTGGGCGTAGTTGACGACGCGGGTGCCGTCGGTGCTGACGTGAATGTTCGCCGAGACGAAGCCCGGCAGGTGCGCCATGACCTCCTCGGTGGCCTCGGTGAGCAGCTGGGCGAGTGCGTGGGCGCGGTCCGGCGCCACGGTGAACACGTTGATCAGGGTCGCGTGGCTGGATCGAGTCGTGATGGTCGTCATCGTTCTCCTTTGTCAGGTTCCTTACATCGGCGATGGTAGACCCGATGTAAGGTTCCTGTCATGTCGGAGTCGGAGTCGAAGCCGGACGTCGAGGCGGGCGCGGGTTATCTGATCAAGCGGGTCCAGCAGTCGCTGCGGCGGCAGTGCGACGCCGCGCTGCGCCCGACCGGACTGTCCATGGCGCAGTACGTGGCGTTGCGCGCACTGGCCGACCACCCCGATGCGTCGGCGGCCGAGCTGGCGAGGCTCTGCTTCGTCACCCGGCAGTCGCTGCAGGACCTGCTCGCAGGCCTGCGCACCGCAGGCCTGGTTTGCAACGCGACTACGCAGAATCACGGTCGCACCACCGCGTTGGCGCTCACCGACGCCGGACGCACGCGACTGACCGCCAGTCACGATGCCGTCCTCTCGGTCGAGGAGTCGATGCTGCACGGGTTGACCGAGCACGCGCGCGATCAATTGTGCGAATCGCTGGCCCGCTGCGCGGAGAACCTCGAGGCGTCGTGACCCGGCTGCGCGCGGCGGTCACGCTGACCCACCAGTGCTGGCTGTTCGCCGTCGGTTCGGCGTTCTTCGCCCTCGCCACCGCGCCCGGATTCGCCGACGCCGCGGGTGGGACGGCGGCCAATGCCCTGTGCTTCGTGGGGTCCTGGTTCTTCACCAGCGCCGCGTGGGTTCAGCTGGTGCGGTCGGGTCCCGAGTGCAGCCTGCAATGGCAATCTGCTGCAACACAATTCGTCGGCACCGTGTTGTTCAACGTCAGCACCGGAGCCTCGGTGTGGGCACACCGCGCGATCGCCGAGCGCGGATTGGTCTGGGCGCCGGATGCCGCCGGCTCGGTGGCCTTCCTCGTCAGCGGGGTGCTCGGCGTCGCCGCGCTCACCGCCGGGGTGGGCGTCTGGCGACCGAGATCGCCTGACTGGCAGTCGTCGTGGATCAACATGGTGGGCTGCGTCGCGTTCGGGGTCAGCGCGCTCGGAGCGTTCGTCCGCGCGTCCGGGGTCACGGCCGACGAGGCGCTCGCCAACGCAGGCACCTTCGTCGGTGCGCTGTGCTTCCTGACGGCCGCACTGCTGCCGCTAGGCCCGCGGGCCCGGGGGTGGGGCAGCGTCGAGCGCGCGTAGCGGATCCCGGCCGACCGGGACGAGGGGAACGGCCAGCAGCGGGAACACCGCGCACAACGCGAAAGCCACCGGGAAGCCCGCCGCGGCGATCAGCGCGCCGAACACCGGGGGCGCCACCCCCGTGGCGAACAGTTGACTGGTGTTCTGGGTGCCGAGTGCGCGACCGCTCCAGAACGGCCCGGCGATCTCGGCTATCGCGGTGAACGCCAATCCGTTGTCGGACACCGTGATCACCGAAGCAGCGACCATCACCGCAATCGACAACGGCGAACTCAGCAGGTCGGTCAGCGCCAACAGCCCCATGGCGATCGCGGCTCCGATCGCGATGGTGCGGACCGGATGCAGTCGTGAACCCACCTTGTCGGACCAGCGGCCGGCGGCGATCCTGCCTGCGGCACCGAGCACTTGGGCTGCGGTGACCATCGCGCCCGCCGATGCGGCCGACCACCCCCGGTCGGTCATCAGCCACACCAGCGTGAACGTCCAAAGCACGCCCTGCGGTATGACGAGCATCACCGAGGCGGCATGGATCCGCCAGAGTGTCGACGATCCGCGGTATGGATTGACCAGATCCCCGGTCGGCGCCTCGGCGCGCGGTGGCCGCGGCGGGTCGACGACGCCGACGGCGCTGACGACCGCGGCCACCGCGCACGCGATGGCGGGGACGAGCAGAGCGGCTGCGACTCCGCGGGATTCGGCCAGCTGCGGCATCACCAGCGCGCCCACTCCCACGCCGAGCGGTTGAGCCGTCTGCCTGATTCCCATGACGAGGCCTCGCTGGTGCGGCGGAAACCACCCGACGACGAGGCGTCCGCTGGCCGCGTTGCTGCCGGCTGCAGCCATGCCGCCCAGGAACAGGAAGGCGCCGACGGCGAACAGTGAACTCGTCGAGGCCGCGGCGAATGCGGCGGCCGCCGTGAGTGCCGACCCGACGGCGAGCACGAATCGTTCGCCGAGCCGGTCGACCACCCAGCCCCAGGCGATCAGCGTGACGACCATGCCGAAGCTCGGCAGTGCCGACACCAAGCCTGCTTCGGCGAGATCGAGGCCACGGTCTCGGTGCAGCGTCGGAATGAGGAAGGCCACGCCGTTGATGAACACGTTGGCGCACAAGGTCGCGGCCAGGCCGATCGCCAGCATCGACCACCGTCGGGCGGTTCCGATGGAGCTGGCGGTCATGGCTGCCATCGTCGCACGTCGATCTCAGCATGCTGAATAGCGATCCTAAATGGTGAGATACGCCGAGCGGCGGGCCCGTCGTTCGGCACGGCATACCGGCGATTAAGCTGGTCGAATGCGCCTAGGTCGAATCGCTAGTCCCGACGGTGTCGCCTTCGTCACCATCGAAGGAGACGTCACCACCCCCGATGGCGCGACGGCGCGTGAACTCGCCGAGCATCCGTTCGGCACACCCGAGTTCACCGGCAGGTCCTGGCCGTTGGCCGACGTGCGGCTGCTCGCGCCGATCCTCGCCAGCAAGATCATCTGCATGGGCAAGAACTACGCCGCTCACGCCGAGGAGATGGGGGGAGTGGCTCCCGAGGATCCGGTGATCTTCCTCAAGCCCAACACGGCCATCATCGGACCGAACGTGCCGATCCAACTGCCGGCCGACGCCAATCCGGTGCACCACGAAGGCGAACTCGCGATCGTCATCGGGCGGCCGTGCAAGGACGTGCCCGCCGCCCGCGCTGCCGAGAACATCCTCGGCTACACGATCGCCAACGACGTGTCCGCGCGAGACCAGCAGCGCAAGGACGGGCAGTGGATGCGGGCCAAGGGCCACGACACCTTCTGCCCGGTCGGGCCGTGGATCGAGACGGACGTCGATCCCTTCAACCTCGACCTGCGCACCGAGGTCAACGGCACTGTGCGCCAGAGCAGCAACACGTCGCTGATGATCCACGACGTCGGCGCCATCGTGGAGTGGGTCTCGGCGGTCATGACACTGCTGCCCGGCGACCTGATCCTGACCGGTACTCCCGAGGGAGTCGGTCCGATCGAGGACGGGGACACCGTCGCCATCACCGTCGGGGGCATCGGCACGCTGTCCAACCCCGTTGTCCGCAAGGCGAAGTGATGACGGACAACGAACGCACGGCGCCGGTCCGCGTCCGGTTCTGCCCGTCGCCCACGGGAACTCCGCACGTCGGGCTGGTCCGCACCGCCCTGTTCAACTGGGCCTACGCGCGGCACACCGGCGGCACCTTCGTCTTCCGCATCGAGGACACCGACGCGGCCCGTGACAGCGCCGAGAGCTACGCCGCCATCCTCGATGCGCTGCGGTGGCTCGGCCTCGACTGGGACGAGGGCCCCGAGGTCGGCGGCCCCTACCCGCCGTACCGGCAGTCCGAGCGCAGTGAGATCTACCGCGACGTGATCGCCCGGCTGCTCGAGGCCGGCGAGGTGTACGAGGCCTACTCGACGCCCGAGGAGGTCGAGGCGCGACACGTCGCCGCGGGCCGAAACCCGAAGCTGGGCTACGACAATTACGACCGCACGCTGAGCGACGAGCAGCGGGCGGCGTTCGCCGCCGAGGGACGCAAGCCCGTCCTCCGGTTGCGGATGCCCGACCAGGACATCGGTTGGACCGACCTGGTGCGCGGCCCGGTGAGCTTCCCGGCGGGCACGGTGCCGGACTTCGCGATCACCCGCGCCAGCGGAGATCCCCTGTACACGTTGGTCAACCCGGTCGACGACGCGCTGATGAAGATCACCCACGTGCTGCGCGGCGAGGACATCATGCCGTCCACGCCGCGTCAGATCGCGCTGTACGGAGCGCTCATCCGGATCGGCGTCGCCGAACGCGTCCCGGAGTTCGCGCACCTGCCGAGCGTGCTCGGCGATGGCAACAAGAAGCTCTCCAAGCGCGACCCGCAGTCGAACCTGTTCCTGCACCGCGACCGCGGGTTCATCCCCGAGGGGCTGCTCAACTACCTGGCGCTGCTCGGGTGGGGCATCGCCGACGACCACGACCTGTTCAGCCTCGACGAGATGGTCGCAGCGTTCGACGTCCGCAACGTCAACTCCAACCCGGCACGCTTCGACCAGAAGAAGGCCGACGCGATCAACGCCGAGCACATCAGGCTGCTGCCGGTCGAGGACTTCACCGCACGCCTGCGGGACTACTTCGTGGCGCATGGTCACGACACCGGACTCGACGATGCCGGGTTCGCGACGGCCGCCGCGCTGGTGCAGACCCGGATCGTGGTGCTCGGCGACGCGTGGGACCTGCTGAAGTTCCTCGACGAGTCGTCCTTCGCGCTCGACGAGAAGTCGGCGGGCAAGGAACTGCGGCCCGAGGCAGTCGCGGTGCTCGACGCGGCCGTGGCAGCGCTGGAGGCCGTCGGCGAGTGGACCACGCCCGCGATCGAAGAGGCGCTGAAGTCGGCGTTGATCGACGGTCTCGAACTGAAGCCGCGCAAGGCGTTCGGCCCGATCCGGGTGGCGGCGACGGGTTCGTCGATCAGCCCGCCGCTGTTCGAGTCACTCGAGTTGCTGGGCCGCGACCGCAGTCTCGACCGGCTGCGAGCAGGCCGCGAGCACGCCGGCAGGGAGGCGTGAGATTGAGGCCCGAGAATCTTTGGTAGTCTGCCTGTCGGCCGGAGAACGGCGCGCACGCGGTGGCCACCGCGACGCGACGAGCTTCGAAATGTGCCTCTGACCAGCGGTCTTGGGCAGCCAATGGGGTATGGTGTAATTGGCAACACAGCGGTTTCTGGTACCGCCATTCTAGGTTCGAGTCCTGGTACCCCAGCCAACCGAAGCGATTAGGTCAGCAATCGTCCCTGAGATATGCTGACCGTCGCGAATTAGTTCTAGCCCCCGTCGTCTAGCGGCCTAGGACGCCGCCCTCTCACGGCGGTAGCGTGGGTTCGAATCCCATCGGGGGTACAACACGCGAAAGCGCCCGGTCCACACGGACCGGGCGCTTTCGTCGTCTCGGCCCTACAGCCGGCGCGTGAGCGCCTCGGAGGCCGCGAGCAGGTCCGCCGCCCAGCGCGCGCCCGGCCTGCGGCCCATGCGGTCGATGGGGCCCGAGACCGACACGGCCGCGACGACGGCACCCCGGCCGTCGCGCACCGGCGCCGAGACACTCGCCACACCCGGCTCCCGCTCCGCGGCGCTCTGTGCCCATCCGCGCCTGCGCACCTCGGCCAGCGTCCGGTCGGTGAACTTGGCCTGAGGCAGCACGGCCTGCTGCGTCGCCGCGTCGCTGTAGGCCAGCAGCACCTTGGCTCCCGAACCCGCGGTCATCGGCAGACGGGTTCCGACGGGGACGGTGTCGCGAAGCCCGGCAAGCGGTTCGAGCGCCGCCACGCAGACGCGTGAGGTGCCCTCGCGGCGGTAGAGCTGGATGCTCTCCCCGGTGATCTCGCGCAGGCGGGGGAGCACGACGGTTCCGGCCGCCAGCAGCGGATCGTTGACGTGGCCTGCCAACTCGGTCACCGCGGGTCCCAGCAGCCACCGGCCCTCGGCGTCGCGGGCCAACAGTCGGTGCACCTCGAGGCCCGCGGCCAGCCGATGGGCGGTGGCGCGCGGGAGGCCGGTGCGCTCGCAGAGTTCGGCGAGGCCGCATGGGGACTCGGCCACCGAGTGCAACACCCCCACGGCTTTGTCGAGAACGCCGATGCCGCTATCCTGTCTCACAGGGAGATACTAGCTTCCCGCATCGTGAGATTGCCAGCCCTTCACCTGCGGGTCGCCCGAAGGAATTGAACGTCATGACTCCACGCACCATGGCCGAGAAGGTGTGGGCCGACCACGTCGTCACCACCGGCGGAGGCGAAGGCGCCGCCCGCGAGCCCGACCTCATCTACATCGACCTGCACCTCGTCCACGAGGTCACCAGCCCACAGGCTTTCGACGGTCTGCGGCTGGCCGGGCGTCCGGTCCGCAGGCCCGATCTCACGATCGCGACCGAAGACCACAACGTGCCGACGATCGACATCGACAAGCCGATCGCGGACCCGGTGTCGCGCACCCAGGTCGACACGTTGCGGCGCAACTGCAAGGAATTCGGCATCCGCCTGCACCCGATGGGCGACGTCGAACAGGGCATCGTGCACATCATCGGCCCGCAGCTCGGGCTGACGCAGCCCGGCATGACGGTCGTGTGCGGCGACAGCCACACCTCCACCCACGGCGCGTTCGGTGCGCTCGCGATGGGCATCGGCACCTCGGAGGTCGAACACGTGCTTGCCACGCAGACACTTCCGCTGCGTCCGTTCAAGACCATGGCCGTCAACGTCGACGGCGAGCTGCCGCCCGGCGTCAGCGCCAAGGACGTCATCCTCGCCGTCATCGCCAAGATCGGCACGGGCGGTGGGCAGGGGCACGTCATCGAATACCGCGGCAGCGCCATC
>JAQSXQ010000050.1 GCA_029256565.1 Mycobacterium sp. | reverse complement strand
CGGGTTGTAGATCTTCGCGTTCGGGAAGAACGCGTCCATGCCGAACGTGCGCGCCTCGTCGGGGATGATCGGCACGATGCGGTTGCCGAAGTCCTTCGAGCGCATCAGGTCTTTGAGCAGACGGACGAACGCCATGGTCGTGGCGATCTCCTGCGTGCCGGAGCCCTTCTTCGCGATCGCGTACGCCGAGTCGTCGGGCAGCGAGATCGCCGTGTGGTTCGTGCGGCGCTCGGGAAGGTAGCCGCCGAGCGCGCGCCGGCGCTCGTGGATGTACTGGATCGCCTCGTCCTGCTCGCCGGGGTGGTAGTACGGCGGCAGGTACGGGTTCTCCTCGAGCTGCGCATCGGTGATCGGGATGCGCATCGCGTCGCGGAACGTCTTGAGGTTGTCGAGGGTCATCTTCTTCATCTGGTGGGTCGCGTTGCGACCCTCGAAGGACGGACCGAGGCCGTAGCCCTTGATCGTCTTCGCCAGGATGACCGTCGGCTGGCCCTTGTGGTTCATCGCGGCCTGGAACGCCGCGAAGACCTTGCGGTAGTCGTGGCCACCGCGCTTGAGGTTCCAGATCTGGTCGTCGGAGAGGTCCTTGACGAGCTCCAGCGCGCGCGGGTCGCGGCCGAAGAAGTTCTCGCGGACGTACGCGCCCGACTCGGCCTTGTACGTCTGGTAGTCGCCGTCGGGCGTGACGTTCATGAGGTTGCGGAGCGCGCCCTCGCTGTCACGCGCGAGCAGGTCGTCCCACTCGCGGCCCCAGACGACCTTGATCACGTTCCAGCCGGCGCCTCGGAAGAAGCTCTCGAGCTCCTGGATGATCTTGCCGTTGCCGCGCACCGGGCCGTCGAGTCGCTGCAGGTTGCAGTTGACCACGAAGGTGAGGTTGTCGAGGCCCTCGTTGGCCGCGACCTGCAGCTGACCGCGGCTCTCGACCTCGTCCATCTCGCCGTCGCCGAGGAACGCCCACACGTGCTGGTCGGAGGCGTCCTTGATGCCGCGGTTGGTGAGGTACTTGTTGAGCTGGGCCTGGTAGATCGCATTGATCGGGCCGAGACCCATGGACACGGTCGGGAACTGCCAGAACTCGGGCATGAGCCGCGGGTGCGGGTACGACGAGAGGCCGTTCGGCGCGTGCGACTTCTCCTGGCGGAAGCCGTCGAGCTGGTCGGCCGATAGCCGGCCCTCGAGGAACGCCCGGGCGTAGGTGCCGGGGGAGGCGTGGCCCTGGATGAAGATCTGGTCGCCGCCGCCCGGGTGGTCCTGGCCGCGGAAGAAGTGGTTGAAGCCGACCTCGTAGAGCGCCGCGCTCGACGCGTACGTCGAGATGTGACCGCCCACCGCGATGCCGGGGCGCTGCGCGCGGTGCACGAGCATCGCCGCGTTCCACCGGATCCACGCGCGGTAGCGGCGCTCGATCTCCTCGTTGCCGGGGAACTCGGGCTCGTTCTCGGGCGCGATGGTGTTCAGGTAGTCGGTGGTGGGCACCATCGGCACCCCGAGGTGCAGCTCCTTCGAGCGCTTGAGCAGGCTGAGCATGATCTCGCGCCCGCGCTGGTGGCCCTTCTCGGCGATGAGCGCGTCGAGCGATTCAGCCCACTCGCTCGTCTCATCCGGATCTGAGTCCATCGCCTCGACCGAGTAGGGGTCCTGGTCGTTGACAGTCACACTCGACCTCTCTTTTCAGCAGGACTGGCCTGCTCTCTCAGCAGGACTGGCCTGCGCTCTCAGCAGGGTTGGCCTGCGGAACTTCGCGTGCGCACGACGAAGCCGACCGATTCGCGCCGGTTGGGCACTGCCGGTCGGACGGCACCACGCCATCCTATTGAGTCTATGCCAGCTCGCCGGACCGTAGGCTTGCTCCGGGCGGCTTGCTCCGGGCGGGGCCCGAGCGTCGGCCTCGTGATGTGGGTGGTGAGCAGAGCATGGTGCTGCAGCGAGGGGAGACCGCGCCCGAGTTCGCGCTGCCCGACCAGTTCGGCCGCGTCACCCGGCTCTCCGAGCTGCGCGCGGCGGGCCCCGTGTTCCTCGTGTTCGTCCCGCTCGCGTTCTCGACGACGTGCCAGGGCGAGCTCGGCGAGCTCCGCGACCACGCCGCCGAGCTCGCCGCGGCCGGCGTGCGGATCGTCGCGATCTCGGTCGACTCGAAGCACACCCTGCGGGCCTGGGCCGAGCGCGAGCGCTACGACTTCCCGCTGCTCGCCGACTTCTGGCCGCACGGCGAGGTCGCCCGCGCCTACGGGGCGTTCCTGGAGTCGCGAGGTTTCGCGACCCGCGCGACCTTCCTCGTCGGTACGGACGGCAGCATCGATGCGGTGTTCGCGACCTCGCCCGGCGAGGCGCGCACGCTCGCCCAGTACCGCGAGGCGATCGCGGGCCTCGCGTAGCCGGACGACCTCGCGTAGCCGGAACCAGGGCGAGCGGATGCCTCGCGCAGCGGCTCAGGCGAGGATGCCCACCGACCGGGCGATGACGAGCGCGAGGATCACGAAGCCGCCGAAGGCCTGGAGCCCCATGAGCAGCTTCGTGCGCTGGCGGAGCGGCATGGCGTCGCTCGCGCTGAACGCCATCGAGTTCGACAGCGACGTGTAGAAGTAGTCGACGAACCGCGGCGTCCAGTCGGTCTTCACCGACGACCCCTTCGCGACCTCCTCGACGGCGTCGTCGTCCTCGTCCTGTGAGAAACGGAAGTCCGCGGCCGGGAGCTCGCCGCGCGCCCAGCTCGTGCGGACCACCGGCCCGCCGCGGTCGAGGTCCCAGTACAGCAGGGCGAAGCCGATCACGTTCGCGACCCAGACCTGCAGCGCGGCGAGCAGCAGCCCGGGTGCGTCGTGGTGGCCGCCGACGAGCTTGTACACGAGGAGGACCAGGGCGACCTGGTTCGTCAGCACGAGGAGCAGCGTCAGCGCGACCGAGAGCATCCGGCTCCACCGGGTCTGCCGGGTGAACCGGTGCGGGTTGATCACGAGGAGCGGGATCAGCACGGCCACGCCGACCGCGACGACCGCGAACCGCTGCCCGCCGAAGAGCTCGTTCGGCAAGAAGGCGTAGAGCGCGAGCGCCACGAGCAGGGCCGTCACCGCCGGCCACCGGTGCTCGGGCACCGTCGTGCGACTCGGGTGCTGCTCGGCGACCTCCATGGCCGCGAGTCTACGAACGCATTGGGTAGCATGCAGGGAGCGCCGCGCGGGCACCTGCCCTCCCGTCGCCCCAGGGCCTTTAGCTCAGTTGCCGGATAGTATGACCGCGCGCCTGTCGCTTGAGGCGACCGCCTTCGCGCAGCGGGCCTTTAGCTCAGTTGGTAGAGCGCCACGTTTACACCGTGGATGTCGTCGGTTCGAGCCCGGCAGGGCCCACCAAGGGTTGGATGTTCACACCCGCGACGTCAGCGGGAATACCTCCTCTCCGGAGTCCTCCCATGGCGCGACGGTCTCGACGGGCACGCGTGTTCGACGCGCCCAACGCTGCTCTCGTTGCTCGGGAGCGATAGAGGCCAAGGGTCTGTATCGAAAAGCCGCACCACGGCGCGACCCCTCTACTGGGGTAAGCGCTTGCTCTCAGCTCGTCCATAGAGTTCCATCCACGTGCATTTATCGGGGGAGTACGACGTGGATGTGTTTCGCCAGCGTTCGCTGACGATCGTTGGTGGGGTTGTCACCGCCTCGAGGGCGCGCTATTGGGCGACGTGTGCATGCTCGCCCGACCGGACTATGGCGTGAGCGCCTGGTTGACCGCGCATTGGCGCGGCGGGGTAGCGGTCGTCGGTGTGCTCGTGCTCGCGCTGGTCGGCTCGCTGCTGTGGGCGTTCACGTCGGTGGATGCATCCACTGAAGCCGATGTGGACTGCAGTGTGCTGGAAGCCGAGTTGCCGGTGGATGCGGGGGAGAAGGCGCGCGCGTGCGGCGATGACGTCGAGGTGATGTCTGAGCGCACGCCGTGGCAGACGAGCTACGTGACACCGCATGGCACATCTCGGTTGAACGTGTCGTCATCGCCGTCTCGCACGGACGTCTCGGGTGAGTGGGCTGAGATCGACACGACGATCGAGGGCACGCCCGGTGAAGGTGTGCTCGACGTCGCGTCGCCGGTCTACCGGATGGAGCTGAACGCCGGTGGCGCTGCCGGCGCAGGCGCCCCGCTCGGTTCGATCACGGTGGACGGGCACCGCTTGGACGTGTGGTTCCCTGCTGAACTGCCCGTCCCGGTCCTGGCTGGCGATCAGGCGTTCTACACCCTGGCCGAAGGTGTGCGACTCATCGTGACCGTAGAGGCCGACGGCACCGGCTTCCTGCCCATCGTCGAGCTCGCTGACCCGGGCGCAGCCGACCGATTCCGTGCGCTGACCGACGCGGGTCGTCCCGCGGACCTTCCCGCAACGCCAGGCGACCTCGTGTTCACGACCGCGGTGTCCGATGGGCTGGACCTTGTCCCGGGCCCGGACGGCGGTGCGCTGGTGGTCGATGGTGAGCAGGAGACGATCTTCCTTTCGCCGCCGCCGATCATGTGGGACTCAGCGGGCGGATCGCTCGAGTTGCCCGAGTCGGTGACCGAGGTCGGCGAGGGTGACCGAACGAGGTCCCCGGGTTGGGGCGACACGATCACGCGGATGCCGACGGCGATCGTCGACACGCGGATCGTCGTCTCGCCGGACGACGAGATGCTGACCGACGCGGCGACGGCGTGGCCGGTGTACATCGACCCGCTCATCAGCGGTCGACGCTCCGCGGAGAACGTCGCGGTCCGCTCCGGCGGGTACACCGGGCCGCTCTACAACTGGAGCACACCAGGCGGCGAGGGCGCGGGCTACTGCACCGACATCCCAACCTGCCACGTCGAATTCCGGCAGCGGCTGGCGTGGGAGTACTGGAACCTCGGACCCGTGACCGCGGCAGTCGGCAGCGACATCATCAGCGCCGGCTTCACCGTCTACGGCACCCATGCCGCCAACTGCGCCGCGACGACGACCGACCTGCACATGCTGGGCGACATCCATCCCTCCAGCAGCTGGGGCTCGCTCGACTGGGCCGGCTACAACCTGGTGAGTTCCCGCACCGAAACGCACAGCGTGAACTGTGGAAACACGGGCTGGCGCACCTATGACGCGAAGTGGGCCGTACAGCAGTTCGCCGACAATGACAGCTGGACGGCGCTGTCACTTGGGCTGAAGGCGCGGGACGAAGGCTCGATGACCGGGTGGAAGCGCTTCGGTCACGACGCGACGCTCTCGATCGAGTACAACCGTCGCCCGGATGTGCCGTCCATGCCGCAGATCGACACACCGCTGAAACCGTGCGTCACAGGCGCGAACCGCCCCTATATCAACACCACGACGCCGATACTGTCGGCCGTCATCAGCGATCCGGACCGCGAGGTGGTCGACGCATACTTCGAAGTGTCGACGACGAACGTGCCGACCGATGTCCGGTGGGCGAGCGGCTGGACGGCGCGCTACGCCTCGCCCGCCCGCATCAAGGCGCCAGTGACCGCAGGGCGTCTCGCGAACGGGGGCACCTATTCCTGGCGCGTGCTCGCTGGCGACGGGGCCCGTGACTCCGGATGGTCGCAATGGTGCGAGTTCTCGGTCGATGCCACGATCCCGAACAAGCCGAGCATTGCTCCCGTGACGACTGGCGTCCAAGCGGTGTACGAGACTGGCTTCGAACGCGGCGGCGCGAACATCCCCGGGAAGTTCCGGCTCACCCCCAACGGATCAGACGATGTGATCGCGTTTGAGTACTCGACCGTCAGCGCTACCTCTGGCATGACGAGAGTCTCGGTGGCCCCTGGTGTGAACTCGAGCGCGGAAGTGGCGTTCAACCCGGGGTCGGCCACAGGCGCCCGCCAGATCTACGTGCGAAGTATCGACCGAGCCGAGAACAAGTCCGAGACGCTGACGTACTCGTTCGATGTCGCCACGCCGGTCGAGGACGCGATCTACACAGTCGACAAGAACACGACGGACTCAGGGCCGAAGAACGGGAAAGCTCTGGACCTGACCGACGCGAGCTGGTCCGCCGGCCCTCATCAACTGTTCGGCTCCCGCGATGATGACTGGGCGCTGAGCTTCAACGGGCAGTCCACCGTCGCGATGGGCACCACTCCGGTGCTCGACACATCGAAGTCCTTCACGGTGTCCGCGCACGTGCTCCTGGACCTGGAACCGAGCCAGCTCGGCCAGCAGGACCACACCGCACTGTCCCAGGACGGTGTCGAGCGATCCGGATTCCAGCTCGGGTACCGCGCGAACTGCGGCACGACCGACTGCTGGGCATTCAGCATGCCCGACAAAGCCGACAGCTCCACGACGACCGCGGCGACCGTTGCGGGCGTGAAGGCTGGCGGATGGGTGCACCTCGTCGGCGAGCACAACGCCGCCACGAAGACCGTTCGGCTCTGGGTCTGCGACGTTGGGACACCGAGCAACCCCGCCATTGGTGAACCTGTCGGCAGCGCACCGATCACTCGCGGCGCCGGCGGACCATGGAACGCCTCAGCGTCATTCGTCCTCGGCAGGGGCAAGGCCAACGGCGCGCCGACCAACTGGTGGCCAGGACAGATCGACAACGTCCGGATCTTCTCTGGCGAAGTGCTCGACACGTCCAAGCTGCGACGGCTCTGCCAAGGCGCGGAGGCAGAGAGCTTCGGCCAGGGCAGCAGCGCGAGCGACGCCCTCGATCCCACCATCCGGGAGAACGCGCAATGACGCACCAGACCACAACCCGCCGGACGCGCCGGAGCGGATGGATGATCACCAACAGAAGCCGCGCGGCGCGACGGCTCACCTTCACCATCGCCGCTGGCTTGGTCGTCGTGCTCGGCATCGACCCAGGCCTGCTCGGCCTCGGGTGGTCCAGCGCCGCGCACGCCCTCACGAACGACGTGAATGACAACGAAAGCCGTGCACAGAACTTCGACACGGCCGTCACGTCGCTCAACTTGAGAACAGCTTCGCCCTCGAACCCTCGAGTCGGGAACGGCGGAGGCGGGCTGGTGCCGACCACCCCCGTTGAGCTGAACCTGCCCACCGCGCTTCCTCAAGCCGCCCAGGCGCCCATCGATGTGTCGACCGCGGAAGGCAACCCGCCCACCGATCTCGGTGGCATGGAGGTCTCGGCGGCCCCATCCGACGGTCCCGCGCCCGAGCAGGTCTCCGTCAAGGTCTACGACCAAGCCACCACCGAGCAAGCCGGCATCACCGGCGTGCTGCTCGAAGTTACCGACGCATCCACGACACCGGCCGTCGAAGAGCAATCCGTCGATCTCACCGTCTCCTACGCCGACTTCGCCGGCGTCGGCGGAGGGGACTGGGCCTCCCGGGTTCATGCGATGTGGGTACCCGACTGCGAGCCCGGATCCGGCTCGGCGCCTGAATGTCGGAGCACACCGCTGGAGACCATCCAAGATGAGGCCGCGCAGACCGTCACGGTGACGGTACCCGTCCACGAAGGCACCAGCGAGAGCGCGTCCGCCCCGGCGGCGTTGCGGTCGGTATCGGCGGCCGCGGCCGCGCCAGGCGCCGTCGCGATCACCTCCGGTGTCGCGGGACCCCTCGGCGACTGGTCCGCGACCGCCCTCGCACCCTCGTCGACCTGGGGCACGACGGGTGCCACGTCGGCGTTCAACTGGTCCTATCCGATGCGCGTGCCACAGGTACCAGCCGGACCCACCCCGCAGGTCGGCCTGTCGTACTCCTCCGCAGCGTCGGACGGCCGCATCCCGTCGTCCAACAACCAGTCCGGACTGATCGGCGAAGGATTCGACGCGGGCGCGAGCTTCATCGAGCGACGTTTCAAGTCCTGCGCGGATGACGAGACCGGGAACGCGAACAACATCGGACTGTCCGCACCCGACCTCTGCTGGGGTCCAGAAAACGCCGTCCTTTCGCTGAACGGTACGGCCACCGAGCTCGTCAAGAGCGGGAACACCTGGGTTCCGAAACGGCACGACGGCACCAAGGTGGACTACAAGTCCTCCGGTGGGCCGGAAGGCGAGTACTGGATCGTCACGACCGTCAACGGCACGAAGTACACCTTCGGTGGCACCGGCAGTCGAGGATCCGCCTGGACCGTGCCTGTCTACGGTAATCATCCCGGCGAACCCTGCTACACCGCCGCATTCGTCGACTCGTCCTGCAGCAAGGTGTGGCGCTGGAACCTCGACCGAGTCGAAGACCCGTCCAAGAACATCGCGTCGTACTACTACACCAAAGAGACGAACCACTACCGCCCGTACTACGGCACCGCCCAAGTCTCGTACGTCGCCGGCGGCTATCTCACCCGAATCGACTACGGACGCTTCGTCGGCGATGGCTTCAGCCGGGCGCCAGCGAAGGTGGAGTTCGGGTACGGACCGCGCTGCATCACCACCCTTTCCGTGGACGCTGCGTGGTGCACCTCGTCGCAGACCTCAACTAACGCG
>JAQSXQ010000741.1 GCA_029256565.1 Mycobacterium sp. | reverse complement strand
CGCTGCTGAACCGGTGGATCGAGGGCGACCTGACCGCCGAACTCGGAAACGCCGGCATGGGGGCCATTGCCTTCACCGCGCTGGCGCAGGGTCTGCTCACCGACCGCTATCTGAAGGGGCCCGCGGGTGACGTCGACCGAGCCACCGCGCGACCGACGTTCGACGACGAGCTGGTGACCGACGAGGTCCTCGAACGCCTCCGCGGACTCGCAGGCATCGCCGAGCGCCGCGGTCAGTCACTGGCCCAGCTCGCGCTGGCGTGGGTGCTGCGCGACCCGACGGTGGCCTCCACCCTGGTCGGCGCGTCGAGCGTCGCACAGCTCGAGGAGAACCTGGGCGCGCTGGACAACCTGGACTTCACGGCGGAGGAACTCAGCGAGATCGACCGGTACGCATCCGATTCCGGCATCGATCTGTGGCGCGAGAGTTCCGACGTCTAGCGGCGACGTCACGATCTGGAATCCACCCGAGCAGAACCGCGGCGTGACCGACGTGGACGTGGTCGACTCGATCGACACACGACAGCAGCGTCCGGCCGCCCGACGGCCGCGAAGGGAGAACCGATGAGCGAGCACACCTACCGCGTCATCGAGATCGTCGGCACGTCGCCCGACGGCATCGATACTGCGATCCGCAACGGCATCGGCCGTGCCGCCCAGACCACGCGGAACCTGGACTGGTTCGAGGTCGCCTCGGTGCGCGGTGAGATCGAGGACGGCGCGGTTGCGCACTTCCAGGTGACGCTCAAGGTCGGGTTCCGCATCGACGACTGAGTCGACCGCGGCGGGCCGACCGTCGAGCACCTATTGACAATCGATAGATATCGATTGACTCTTGATACATGCCAATCGAGCGCTGGGCCGTCCCCGCCCTGAGGACCTTCCTCGTCGTGCTGTTCGCGGTGCTGCTGCTGCTTCAAGTCATGTCGCTGCCGGGCCAGTTCGCGCACATGGCCGAGGAGTCGCCGGACCAGTCGCACCTCCGGTGGCCTCTGACCGTGGTCTCCATCTTCTGGGTGCTGTGCGTCCAGGTGGTGCTCGTCTGCATCTGGAAGCTGCTCACGATGGTCAAGAGCGACCGCATCTTCACGCCGGCATCGCTGGTGTGGGTGGACGTGATCATCTGGGCGATCGGTGCCGGATGGGTGACGTTCCTCGGCGTCTTCGTATACGTCGGCTTCCACGCGACCGACCCCGGGATGCCGCTGCTGATGTTCCTGCTGTTGACCGGCGGTGCCGTCCTCGGGTCGCTGATGGTGGTCATGCGGGCCCTGCTGCGCCAGGCCACGACGCTGCGCACCGACATGGATGCGGTGATCTGATGCCCGTCGTCGTGCGCATCGACGTGCAACTGGCCAAGCGCAAGATGAGCGTTGGCGAGTTCGCCGAACGGATCGGGCTGACGCCGGCGAACGTGGCGGTGCTCAAGAACGGCCGGGCAAAGGCGATCCGGTTCAGCACGTTGGAGGCCATGTGCCGGGTGCTCGAGTGTCAGCCCGGCGACCTGCTCGAGTGGGTCGAGGAGTGACCGCGCTCCGTGTGCTCACCATCGTGGTCGCCTTGGCGATCGGCGTCGCGGGCATGGTGCTCGGAGAAGCCGACGACTCCCCTGGCCTGCAGTTCCTGGGATTGATGATCATCGTCGGCGCCATCGTCAGCGGGGTGCGGATGGCTCGCCGCTAGGCGCTTCGAGAAACATGGATGTGCTATGCATATTTGGTGCCGTGCGCTCTGATGTTCGACCCCGTGTTCGGTGCGCTGTTCTGGGGAAAGATGTTCGCGGTCGTCGCGGTGTGGACGCACGGCATCGTCGCGGCCATCGTCATCTACGACGCGACGCGTTCGGCCCTCATGGTCGGTCTGGTCGGTGTCGTCCAGTTCGGGCCGCAGCTGATCCTGACGCCCACCAGCGGCAAGTGGGCGGACACCGGGAACCCGGCACGGCAGATCCTGCTGGGCAGGGTGCTGTGCGTGCTCGGGTCGGGGTTGGTGGCAGCGTGGCTGTTCCTCGACCCCGGACTCCAGGGGCTCGCGGTAGCCGGTCCGGTCCTCATCGGCTCATTGCTCGTGGGGCTCGGCTTCGTCGTGGGCGGTCCGGCAATGCAGTCGATCGTCCCGAACATCATTCGCGACGGTGAACTGTCGACCGCCATGGCCCTCAACAGCATCCCGATGACCATCGGCCGCATCGTGGGTCCCGCCGCCGGCGCCTATCTCGCGGCACACCTGGGATCGGGCGCCGCGTTCGCCGCGGCGGCCGCGCTGCACCTGGTCTTCGCACTCTTCATCGTCGCCGTGCGCTTCCCCGCACCGCCGAAGAGGCGCTCCGGCACCGACTACCGCGTGCGCGCCGCCGTCAAGTACGTCTGGCGTGACCGCCCGCTACTGCTGGCGCTGCTCGCCGTGGCCACGGTGGGCATCGCCTCGGACCCATCGATCACGCTGGCGCCCTCGCTCGCCGATGCCCTCGGTGGCGACAGCCGCCTCGTCGGAACACTGTCGGCCGTCTTCGGCGTCGGCGCAGCCGTGGGCATGGCCAGCCTGGCGCTGATGCGCGGGCGGGTCGCGTCCGCGTGGGTCTCGTCGATCGGACTCGGCGGCCTCGCACTCGGATCCGCGGTACTCGCGGTGGGCACCGTCACCGAGAT
>JAQSXQ010000049.1 GCA_029256565.1 Mycobacterium sp. | reverse complement strand
GGGGTGGCAGCCAACACGCTGACGTCCTACCGGCGCGACCTGCGCCGCTACGCCGAACACCTTTCGTCGCGCCATGTGGCCGACCTGCGCGACGTCACCGAGGCCGACGTCAGCGAGTTCCTGGTCGCGCTGCGCAAGGGCGATCCCGACGCGGGCGCAGTGGCGCTGTCGGCCGTGTCCGCCGCGCGTGCGCTGATCGCGGTGCGCGGACTGCACCGCTTCGCCGCCGCGGAGGGGCTCACCGACGTCGACGTCGCGCGCGCGGTGAAACCGCCGACGCCCGGGCGCAGGCTGCCGAAGAGCCTCGGCGTCGACGAGGTGCTGGCACTGCTCGAGGGCGCAGGCGGTGACGGCGAGGCCGACGGACCGCTGACGCTGCGCAACCGTGCGCTGCTCGAGGTGCTGTACTCCACCGGCGCCCGGATCTCCGAAGCGGTGGGGCTCGACGTCGACGACGTGGACGTCCACTCGCGGTCGGTGCTGCTCCGCGGCAAGGGCGGCAAGCAACGCCTGGTGCCGATCGGCAGGCCCGCGGTGAGCGCACTGGACGCCTATCTGGTCCGCGGCAGACCCGACCTGGCGCGCCGCGGCAAGGGGACGCCTGCGATCTTCCTCAACGCCCGCGGCGGCCGGCTGTCGCGGCAGAGCGCGTGGCAGGTGCTGCAGGACTCGGCCGAGCGGGCCGGGATCTCGGCCGCGGTGTCCCCGCACACGCTGCGGCACTCGTTCGCCACCCATCTCCTCGAAGGCGGGGCCGACGTCCGCGTCGTGCAGGAGCTCCTCGGCCACGCCTCGGTGACGACCACGCAGATCTACACCCTCGTCACGGTCAGCGCGCTGCGAGAGGTCTGGGCCGGGGCCCATCCCCGGGCCCGGTGAGCCCGACCGTGTCCGACGTGACGCCCGGCCTGCGGGTCTGGCGTTGCCGAGGCCTCATCGCCGTTAGACTTCACCGGATGTTCGCCAAGCCCGGGGGTTGCATGACCAGCGGCGGCTACGCATGAGCACCGAGGAGTCCGGCGGCACCACCGACGGCACCGGTCTGACGGGGCGTCCGATCCGACACATCCCCGAGCCGCAGCCGCGGACCAGCCATGGCCCGGCCAAGGTCATCGCGATGTGCAACCAGAAGGGCGGGGTCGGCAAGACGACGTCGACCATCAACCTGGGCGCCAGCCTGGCTGAGTACGGCCGCCGGGTGCTGCTGGTCGATCTGGACCCCCAGGGCGCGCTGTCGGCGGGCCTCGGCGTCCCGCACTACGAACTCGACCAGACCGTGCACAACCTGCTCGTCGAGCCCAGGGTGTCCATCGACCAGGTGCTGTACAAGACCCGCGTGAGCGGTCTGGACCTGGTGCCGAGCAACATCGACCTGTCTGCGGCGGAGATCCAGCTCGTCAACGAGGTGGGCCGTGAGCAGTCGCTGGCCCGTGCGCTGTACCCCGTGCTCGATCGCTACGACTACGTGCTCATCGACTGCCAGCCGTCCCTCGGCCTGCTGACGGTCAACGGACTGGCCTGCGCGGACGGTGTGATCATCCCCACCGAGTGCGAGTACTTCTCGCTCCGCGGACTGGCGCTGCTGACCGACACCGTGGAGAAGGTGCACGATCGGCTCAACCCGAAGCTGTCGATCAGCGGCATCCTGGTCACCCGCTACGACCCGCGCACCGTCAACGCCCGCGAGGTGATGGCACGCGTCGTGGAGCGCTTCGGCGACCTGGTCTTCGACACCGTGATCACCCGAACCGTCCGTTTCCCGGAGACGAGTGTCGCCGGCGAGCCGATCACCACGTGGGCGCCCAAGTCGGGCGGCGCACTGGCGTATCGATCGCTGGCCCGCGAAGTCATCGACCGGTTCGGCGCGTGAGCACGGACACGGCGACGTCGGAGGAGGCAACACCCCAGGCCGGCTTTCAGGTGCGGCTGAGCAACTTCGAGGGACCGTTCGATCTGCTGTTGCAGCTGATCTTCGCCCATCGGCTCGACGTCACCGAGGTCGCACTGCACCAGGTCACCGACGAGTTCATTGCCTACACGAAGACGATCGGGCGCCAACTCGAACTCGACGAGACCACGGCGTTCCTGGTGGTCGCGGCCACCCTGCTGGACCTCAAGGCGGCGCGTCTGCTGCCGTCGGGCGACGTCGACGACGAGGAGGACCTGGCGCTGCTGGAGGTCCGCGACCTGCTGTTCGCGCGCCTGCTGCAGTACCGGGCGTTCAAGCACGTCGCGCTGATGTTCGCCGAACTCGAGGCGGCGGCGATGCGCAGCTACCCCCGGTCGGTGTCGCTGGAGGACCGGTACGCCGATCTGTTGCCCGAGGTGATGCTCGGGGTCGACCCGGACAGCTTCGCCAACATCGCCGCCGCGGCGTTCACGCCCCGACCGGTCCCGTCGGTGCGCCTGGACCACATGCACGAACCCGCGGTGTCGGTTCCCGAGCAAGCCAAGCGCCTGCTGGCACTGCTCGAAGCTCGGGGTGTGGGGGAGTGGGCGACGTTCTCCGACCTGGTGGCCGACTGCTCGGGCGGGCTCGAGATCGTGGGCCGCTTCCTGGCGCTCCTCGAGCTGTACCGCGCCAGAGCGGTAACATTCGAGCAACCAGAACCGCTTGAAGTGCTGCACGTTTCGTGGACCGGCGACCGGCCCACCAACGAGCATCTGGCAGCAGCGGTGGAAGAAGACTCATGAGCGACCACCAAGACCCCGCCCAGCAGGACGCCGAGCAGAATCATGGCGAGCACGCCGATCTCGGCATCGACCTCGCGGAACCCACCGACATGACCGACGCCGAGCTGGGCGCCGTGCTGGAGGCGCTGCTGCTGGTGGTCGACGCCCCCGTCCCGGTGGACGCTCTGTCCGGGGCGTGCGAGCAGCCCGCCTACCGCGTGCAGGCCAAGCTGCAGCAGATGGCCGGCGATCTCGCCGCGCGCGACAGCGGTATCGACCTGCGCGAGGCGGGTGGTGGGTGGCGGATGTACACCCGTGCCCGGTACGCAACCTACGTCGAGCGCCTGCTGCTCGACGGCACGCGATCGAAGTTGACGCGCGCGGCTTTGGAGACATTGGCCGTGGTCGCCTACCGTCAACCCGTCACCAGGGCTCGGGTCAGCGCCGTGCGAGGCGTCAACGTCGACGCGGTGATGCGCACGCTGCTGGCCCGCGGACTCATCACCGAGGCGGGTGTCGATCCCGATGGCGGTGCGGTGACGTTCGCGACGACCGAGCTGTTCCTGGAACGGCTCGGGCTGACGTCGCTCAGCGACCTGCCCGACATCGCACCACTTCTACCCAACGTCGACGTCATCGATGACATCACCGAAACACTAAGCGAGGAGCCACGATTCATGAAGCTCGGCGGTAACCCGGCGGCGGGCAGCCAGCCGTTGGCATTCGACGTGGACAAGGACTGACGTGGCCGGAGACGATGAAGGGGTACGCCTGCAGAAGGTGTTGTCGCAGGCCGGTGTTGCCTCGCGCCGCGTCGCGGAGCGCATGATCACCGACGGGCGCGTCGAGGTGGACGGTGAGATCGTCACCGAACTCGGGAGCAGGGTGGACCCGGACAAGTCGGTCATCCGCGTCGATGGCGCCCGGATCATGGTCGACGACAACCTCGTTCACTTCGCGCTGAACAAGCCGAAGGGCATGCAGTCCACGATGTCCGACGATCGCGGCAGGCCGTGCGTCGGCGACATCGTCGAGCATCGGGTGCGCGGCAACCACAAGCTGTTCCACGTGGGACGCCTCGATGCCGACACCGAGGGTCTGATGATCCTGACCAACGACGGGGAACTCGCCCACCGGCTGATGCACCCGTCGTTCGAGGTGCCGAAGACCTATCTCGCGACGGTGCTGGGGACGGTGCCGCGAGGAATGGGCAAGAAGCTGCGTGCCGGGATCGAGCTGGACGACGGCCCCGTCGCGATCGACGACTTCGCCGTCGTTGGCGCGGTGCCTGGCAAGTCGATGGTGCGGATCACGCTGCACGAGGGTCGTAAGCACATCGTGCGACGCCTCCTGGCCGAGGTTGGTTTCCCGGTGCAGGAATTGGTGCGGACCGATATTGGTTCCATCGAGCTGGGCGATCAGCGGCCGGGCAGCATCCGGGTGTTGACCTCCAAGGAGATCGGCGACTTGTACAAGGCGGTGGGGATGTGACGGAGGCCACCATCGCCATCGACGGGCCTGCCGGGACCGGAAAGTCCTCGGTGTCACGGGGTTTGGCGCGCGCCATGGGTGCGCGGTACCTCGACACCGGTGCGATGTACCGGATCGTGACGCTGGCCGTGCTCCGTGCCGGCGTCGACCCGTCGGACTCCGGTGCCGTCGCGGAGCTGGCGTCCGGGGTGGACCTCGGCGTGGGCTTCGACCCCGACGAAGACCGGTCTTACCTCGCAGGCGAGGACGTCTCCGCCGAGATCCGTGGCGATGCGGTGACGCGGGCGGTGTCCGCGGTGTCGGCGGTTCCGGAGGTTCGCACGCGACTGGTGCAGCGGCAGCGCGAACTCGCCGACGGCCCCGGCAGCGTCGTGGTGGAGGGCCGGGACATCGGAACGGTGGTGCTGCCCGACGCCGACGTGAAGATCTTCCTGACCGCATCGGCTGAGGAACGCGCTCGTCGGCGCAACCAGCAGAACGTCTCCAACGGCCTGCCGGGTGACTACGAGACGGTGCTTGCCGACGTCCGGCGCCGGGACCATCTGGACTCCACGCGGGCAGTCTCGCCATTGCGGGCCGCCGATGACGCGATCGTGGTCGATTCCAGTGACATGACCGAAGCCGAGGTCGTCGCGCATCTGCGGGATCTCGTGGAGCAGCGGGCGCGAGTGAGGCAGCGATGAGCGCTTGCGCGAAGAGCAGAGGGCAGCGATGAGCGCTTGCGCGAAGAGCAGAAGGCAGCGATGAGCGACGAAGAGCACGGCACCTGGTACGACGAAACCGACTGGGAGGTCGGGTCGGAGGAGTTCGAGGCGGAACTCGAGGGGGACTTCGCGCCGCCACCGGTGGTGGCGGTGGTGGGCCGACCCAACGTCGGCAAGTCGACGTTGGTCAACCGCATCCTCGGCCGTCGTGAAGCCGTCGTGGAGGACATCCCAGGCGTGACCCGCGACCGGGTGTCGTACGACGCGAACTGGCTGGGCCGTCGTTTCGTCGTGCAGGACACCGGCGGGTGGGAGCCCGACGCCAAGGGACTGCAGCAGTTGGTTGCCGAGCAGGCGTCGGTGGCGATGCGCACGGCGGACGCGATCATCCTGGTGGTCGACGCGGTCGTCGGTGCGACGTCGGCCGACGAGGCCGCCGCCAAGAAGCTGCAGCGGGCCGGGAAGCCGGTGTTCCTCGCCGCCAACAAGGTCGACAGCGAGCGCGTGGAGTCCGAGGCGGCCGCGCTGTGGTCGCTGGGGCTGGGGCAGCCGTACTCGGTGAGCGCGATCCACGGGCGCGGCGTGGCCGACCTGCTCGACGTGGTCCTGGAGAAGCTGCCCGAGGCGTCCGAGGTGGCCAGCGGTGGCGCGGGACCGCGCCGCGTCGCCCTGGTGGGCAAGCCGAACGTCGGGAAGAGTTCACTGCTCAACCGCCTGGCCGGCGACGAACGCTCCGTGGTGCACGACGTGGCGGGTACCACGGTGGATCCGGTCGACTCCTTGATCGAGATGGACGGCAAGCTGTGGCGGTTCATCGACACGGCTGGTCTGCGTCGCAAGGTGGGACAGGCCAGCGGGCACGAGTTCTACGCCTCCGTGCGGACCCGCGGGGCGATCGACGCCGCCGAGGTCGTGATCGTGCTGATCGACTCGTCGGAGACGCTCACCGAGCAGGATCAGCGGATCCTGGCGATGGTGATCGAGTCCGGCCGGGCGCTGGTGATCGCGTTCAACAAGGCGGATCTGGTCGACGAGGACCGTCGGTACACCCTGGACAAGGAGATCGAGCGCGAACTGGCGCAGTTGCAGTGGGCGCATCGGATCAACATCTCGGCCAAGACCGGCCGCGCCGTGCAGAAGCTGGCTCCGGCGCTGGAGAGCGCACTCGAATCCTGGGATGCCCGCATCTCGACCGGACGGCTCAACACCTTCCTCAAGGAGGTCGTCGCCGCGACGCCGCCGCCGGTGCGCGGTGGCAAGCAGCCGAGGATTCTGTTCGCCACGCAGGCGACGGCGCGACCGCCGACCTTCGTGCTGTTCACGACGGGGTTCTTGGAGGCGGGGTATCGCCGGTTCCTGGAGCGCCGCCTGCGCGAGACGTTCGGTTTCGAGGGCAGTCCGATCCGGATCAACGTGCGGGTCCGGGAGAAGCGCGGAGCCGGCTCGAAGCGTTAGCGCGCGGTCCAGCTGTACCGTGAAATGAGCACGACGACGAGAGGAGTGGCCGGTGGGCGAGCATGCCTATCGCACCGCGCCCTCGTCGGCGTTCGCGCTCGAGCCGTTCTGGCCGTCTCGGCGGCTGATGGCATTCGACGAATGGTGTCGTACGCGTCGTTAGATACGCGTCCTTGCACACCTGACGGTCGCACGCGGCCTCATCGTCGAAAGTCCACGAACCCATGCGTTCGCTCATCATCTTCACGCTCGTCGGCGTGGGTGCGCAGCTCGTCGACGGTGCCTTGGGCATGGCCTTCGGTGTGACCGCATCGACCCTGCTGGTCCTCAGCGGCGTCGCGTCGGCTCAAGCCAGTGCGGCCGTGCACCTCGCCGAGGTGGGCACCACGCTCGCCTCGGGGCTGGCGCATTGGAAGTTCAAGAACATCGACTGGCACATCGTGCTCAAGCTCGGCGTGCCCGGGGCGATCGGTGCCTTCCTCGGCGCCACAGTGCTCACCTCGCTGTCGACCGAGGATGCCGCACCCGTAATGGCCGCGATTCTGCTGGCGATCGGCGTGTACGTGCTGCTGCGCTTCTCGCTGCGAATGCCGCCGGCGGTGAAGGTCGGCACCACGAAGCACGGCGCGAGGTTCTTGACGCCGCTCGGTCTGTTCGGTGGGTTCATCGACGCCTCGGGTGGCGGCGGCTGGGGCCCGGTCACCTCCAGCACGCTGTTGTCGAGCGGCAAGACGGCGCCTCGGACGGTCATCGGCTCGGTGAGCGCCTCGGAGTTCCTGGTCGCCGTGTCGGCTTCGGTCGGCTTCCTGGTGGGTTTGCGTGAGCAGTTCTTCGACAACCTCCCGGTAGTTCTCGGATTGGCCGTCGGTGGCGTCGTCGCAGCGCCATTGGCTGCATGGCTGGTGAGCCGCATCAGTCCGGCGCTGCTCGGTGCGGGCGTCGGTGGTGTGGTCGTGCTGACCAACGCCCAGAAACTGGTCGACTACTTCGTCGTCACGGCCCCGTGGTCGACGGTGATCTACGGCGCGATAGTGCTCGCGTGGGCCTTCTTCGTCGTCCTGGCGGCCAGGATCACCAAGGCGCCGGCGTACGTTCCGCCGGGGCTCGGCGCCGCGGATGGCGAGGCGCCGCGTCCGGTCCACGTGGCCGACGACGCTCGGTGACGGCGCGCCCTCGGTGACCCGCTAACGTTTCGTCGGTGCCAGTCATCGACATGATTCTGATCGCCCTCGCGGGGGTGGGTGCAGGTGCCATCAACGCGGTCGTCGGTTCAGGCACCCTGATCACGTTTCCCACGCTGGTGGCGCTCGGCTATCCGCCGGTGACCGCGACGATGTCGAATGCGGTCGGCCTGGTGGCGGGTGGTGTCTCCGGCACGTGGGGGTACCGCCGCGAACTGCGGGGCCAGTGGCACCGGCTGAAGTGGCAGATACCCGGCTCGCTGCTCGGCGCGATCGGCGGCGCCTGGCTGCTGCTGCACCTGCCGGAGCGGGTCTTCCTCACCGTCGTGCCGGTACTGCTGATCGGCGCGCTGATCCTGGTGATCATCGGGCCGAAGATCCAGTCGTGGGCCAAGGCGCGCTCGGAGCGTGCAGGCCGGTCGCTGGAACACATTTCGCGGGGCCGGATGGCCGCGCTGGTGTTCGGGACGTTCGCCGTGGGCGTCTACGGCGGCTATTTCACCGCCGCCCAGGGCATCCTGCTGATCGCGGTGATGGGTGCGCTGCTCCCCGAGGACATGCAGCGGATGAATGCCGCGAAGAATCTGCTGTCGCTGATCGTGAACGTGGTTGCGGCCGTGGCGTACACGCTGGTGGCCTTCGACAGGATCAGCTGGGCAGCCGCCGGCCTGATCGCGATCGGCTCGCTCATCGGCGGGTTCCTCGGCGCGCACTACGGTCGCCGGCTGTCGCCGAACGCGCTGCGCGCCGTGATCGTGATCGTCGGCTTGATCGGGCTCTACCGCCTGGTCACGGTCTAGAACTGGGTGCGTTCGGCTTCCTGCTCGAGGACGGGTTCGAGGTCGGAGAGCCGATCCATCGACGACACGGCGCGGCGAGTGCGGTTGTTGCCCGCCAGCAGGTTCCGGTTGCGGTGGACGAACTGCCAGTAGCCGGCGGTGAAAGGGCACGCGTCGTCGCCGAGGCGCTTCTTGGGGTCGTACTGGCAGTCGCCGCAGTGGTCGCTCATCTTGTTGATGTACGCGCCGCCCGCGGCGTA
>JAQSXQ010000048.1 GCA_029256565.1 Mycobacterium sp. | reverse complement strand
AGGAACGCGTACGACCGCAGGAACGACTGGCCCACGCACCCGTCGATCTTGACGTGGAAGTTGCTGATCATCACCCACGGCGCGGCACCGTCGAACTCCTTCTTGGTGACCGGGACGACGTTGATGATGCCGGGCTTCAGACCCACCGTGATGCCGCCGCCGATGTTGCCGCCGAGGCCGGGCAGGATGCCGTCGGGCAGCGGTGAGCCCACCACCGTTCCGAGGATGCCCAGCGACGGGTTCAGGCCCACGGTGCCGGTGAGCGAGACGCCGTTGGAGGTACTCATGTCGATGCCGCACCCGATCTGGTAACCGACCTCGATCGTGCCGCGGGTGCCCTCACCGTCGTCGGGTCCCTCGAGGGACCCCTCGTAGGTACCGCCGACGACGTATTCGCGCGACGAGATGGCGGTGGTCAGCGGAGCGCTGATGACCTGCGTCTCGTCCTTGGCCGACAGCATCAGCTTCCAGCCGTCCGGGGTGTCGAGCACCTGGGGTGGTGGTGAGACGACCCGGCCCTCGTCGGGCGGTGGCGCCACCTCGGCCCCAGCCGGCTCGACGACCGGTCCCGGCTCGGCGCCGGCCAGCGGCAGGCTCAGTCCACCGATCGCGGCGACCGATGCCACGACGGCAAGACGACGAAAGAGCACGAAGGACCCCCTGTTGTTGGTGACCTTCGGAACTTATATCGCCTAGGCACTTCCGCGGTGCCCGGTTGGGGAAACCGAATCAGTTGGTTGGCAGCCGCAGGACGTATCCGGCTTCGAGCGCGACCCACAGCGCACCGTCGGGGCCGATCGCCATGCCGTGGGGCTCACTGCCCGCGGGCAGGTCGATCGTGACGACCTCGCCATCGGCGCTCACCCGCGCCACCTGGTCGGCACCCCACAGGCTGACCCAGACGCCGCCCATCGGGTCGGCGACCACGGCGTGCGGCTTGCCGGGCAGATCGAGTTCCTGGATCGCCTCGTCCATCGGAATGCGGCCGATCTTGTCGGCCAGCACCGCCGTGAACCACACCGTGTCGTCGTGGGTGGCGGTGATGCCGACGGGTCCGGACCCGCGGGTCGGCACCTCGCGCTTGGTCAGCGTGCCGCCGGTGTCGAGCCTGCCGATGGAGTTGGCCTGGTTCATCGTGAACCACAGCGCACCGTCGGGGCCGGTCGTGATCATCGACGGCATCCCGCCCACAGGCCACTCGTCGACGGTGCCGTCATCGCCGAGCCTGCCGACCGTGCCTGCCGTCATCGTGGTGAACCACAGCGCGCCGTCGGGACCCACGGTGATCCCGAAAGGCCCGCTGCCGCTGGTCAATTCGACGGACGACTGCTCGCCGTCGGTGGTGATGCGCCCGATCCGGTCGTCGCCCGAGCGGGTGAACCACAGCGCGCCATCGCTGCCGCGCGTGATCAGCGACGGTCTGCTGCCGTCGGCCACGGGATGCACGCGCAGGTCGCCGTCGGGCGCCACCCGCGCGATCGCGCCGCCGTGCACCAGCGTCACCCACATCGCACCGTCGGGACCGGCGGTCAGCGCATACGGCCCCCCGTCGACGGGGACCTCGAGGATGCCGCTCACGCGAGCGTGACGAGCCCCAGCTCGTCGGCGGCGGCCAGCAGCGGGTGGTGTGGCAGCACGCGCACCGTGTAGCCGACCGGCCCGGCCACCGGTAGCGGCGTCGTCGTCGAGAAGGTCTCGCTGCCACCGTCGCCGGGCCCGGCGTGCGTCATCTGCACGGTGGTGGGCTCGAGCAGCGCGTCGGTGGTGTCCACGCGGCCGATGACCGCCTCGACCACCACCTCGTCGGGCGCGAGGCCTGCGAGGTCCACCGTCGCGGTCAGCGTCAGTTCCGAACCGAGCAGCGGGGTATCGGGCAGGCCGTAGCTGTCGACGTCGGTGATCTGGATCCTCGGCCATGCCTCCTCGGCACGGCGGCGGTACGCCGCGAGGTCGCGGGCCGCGCCGAACGGCACGCCGTCGACCGCCTCGATCGTCCGGTGCAGCGATCGGGCCGCCGGTGCGTAGTACTGCTCCGTGTAGTCCCGCACCATGCGAGACGCCAGCACCTTGGGCCCCAGCGACTGCAACGTGTGCCGCACCATCTCCACCCAGCGGGTGGGGACGCCCTGGGCGTCGCGGTCGTAGAACTTGGTGGTGACCGAGTTGGCGATCAGGTCGTACAGCGCGGCCGCCTCGAGGTCGTCGCGGCGCGTCTCGTCGGCCAGACCATCGGCGGTCGGGATCTCCCAACCGTTCTCGCCGTCGTACCACTCATCCCACCAACCGTCGCGGATCGACAGGTTGAGTCCGCCGTTGAGCGCGCTCTTCATGCCCGAGGTGCCGCAGGCCTCCAAGGGGCGCAACGGATTGTTGAGCCACACGTCGCATCCCCAGTACAGGAGCCGCGCCATCGACATGTCGTAGTCGGGCAGGAACGCGATCCGGTGCCGCACGTCGGGCCGGTCGGCGAAGCGCACCACCTGCTGGATCAGCGCCTTGCCCCCGTCGTCGGCCGGGTGCGACTTGCCAGCCACGATCAACTGGACGGGCCGCTTCTCGTCGAGCAACAGCTGCTCGAGTCGCTCGGGGTCGCGCAGCATGAGCGTCAGGCGCTTGTAGGTCGGCACCCGGCGCGCGAACCCGATGGTCAGCACGTCGGGGTCGAATGCGCCTGCGATCCAACCGAGTTCGGCATCGGAGGCGCCGCGCTCCAGGCAGGACTTGCGCAACCGCGCGCGGACGTCGTCGATCAGCAGCTTGCGCAGCTCGCAGCGGATCCACCACAGGTGGCCGGGGTCGACCTGCTGCAGCCGCTGCCACGTATCGGGTTCGCTCAACGATCCGAGGTCGTCGCTGCCGATCAGCTCACGGCCCAGCTGCACCCACTGCGGGGCCGCCCACGTGGGGGCGTGCACGCCGTTGGTGATCGACCCGATCGGCACCTCCTCGGTGTCGAAGCCGTTCCACAGCTCGTTGAACATGCCGCGGCTGACCCGGCCGTGCAGCAGCGATACGCCGTTGGCGCGTTGCGCCAACCGCAAACCCATGTGCGCCATGTTGAACTTCGACGGGTCGTCCTCCGCGCCGAATGCGACGATGCGATCGAGCGGAAGACCAGGCAGCAGTTCGGAATCCGCGCCGGACGGCTCATTGGAGGGCGCGCCGAAGTACTGCTCCACCAGGTCGACCGGGAACCGGTCGATGCCCGCTGGAACGGGGGTGTGCGTGGTGAACACCGTCGAGGAGCGCACCACTGCCAGCGCGGTGTCGAAGTCGAGGCCGCCGTCGGTGACGAGTTCCCTGATCCGCTCGATGCCCAGGAATCCGGCGTGCCCCTCGTTCATGTGGAACACCTGCGGTTCGGGCAGACTCTCCACCCGCGTGAACGCGCGGATCGCCCGGACGCCGCCGATGCCTGCCAGGATCTCCTGCTTGATCCGGTGCTCCTGGTCACCGCCGTAGAGCCGGTCGGTGACGCCACGCAGCTCGTGGTCGGTCTCGGGGGTGTCGGAATCCAGCAGCAGCAACGGGATTCGGCCGACTTGGGCGACCCATACGCGCGCGTTGAGTTCCGCCGAGTCGGGCATCGCCAGGCGTACCAGGACGGGCTCCCCGTCCTCGTCGGTCAGCAGTCGCAGCGGCAACCCCTGCGGATCGAGCGACGGGTAGTTCTCGTGCTGCCAACCGTCGGCGGTCAGCGACTGCCGGAAGTAGCCGGACCGGTAGTACAGGCCCACCGCGATCAGGGGCAGACCGAGGTCCGACGCCGACTTGAGGTGGTCGCCGGCCAGGATGCCCAGCCCGCCGGAGTAGTTCGGCAGCACCTCGGCGACGCCGAACTCCATGGAGAAGTAGGCGATTCCGGTCGGTAGCTCCTCACCGGCGGCGATCCGCTCCTGGTACCACATGGGCCGCTGCAGGTAGTCGTCGAGATCGGCCGCCAGGTGGTCGAGCCGGTCGAGGAAGGACTCGTCGACCGCCAGTTCGTCGAGCCGCTTGGGGCTGACCGCTCCCAACAGCGCCACGGGGTCCGCTTCGACGTGGCTCCACAGCTCGGGATCGATGCTGGCGAACAGGTCCTGGGTGGGTTTGTCCCACGACCAGCGCAGGTTGACCGAGAGTCGCTCGAGCGCTTCGAGACGCTGCGGGAGGTGGGCACGGACGGTGAACCGACGAAGTGCTTTCACGCGATCTCACCTTACTGCTGATCGCCGTTCGCCACTGCGGGCTGAACTACTCGTCGGGCGCGAGGGGTTGAGTCGGACACTACGGTGGGTATAGAGCGCGACGAGGCTGAAACGAAACAGATGACACCGCGCGACCATTACGGGTCGCGCCAATGTGAGGAGTTCGGTGGTGGCCGGTCGTATCGGGATCGATGACGTCGCGCCCGTGGTTTCGGGTGGGCGGTATCCGGCGAAGGCCGTGGTCGGAGAGGTGGTGCCGGTTCGGGCCACGGTGTGGCGAGAGGGGCACGACGTCGTCGCGGCCACACTCGTCGTCCGCTACCACGGCACGTCCTACCCTCAGCTGGCCGCACCGCCGGCAGGCATCCGGCCCACCGAGGCCGAACCCGTCCCCATCGAGGACGTGGTCAACCCCGCGCCAAGGGTCAAGCCGCAGAACCTGCCGATGCGCACGGGTGAGGAGCCCGACGTCTTCTACGGCCAGTTCGCGCCCGACGCCGTCGGCCTGTGGACGTTCCGCGTCGACGGGTGGGGCGATCCCATCGCCACCTGGCGCAAGGCGGTCGTCGCCAAGCTGGACGCCGGCCAGGGTGAGGCCGAACTGGACAACGATCTGCTGATCGGCGCCAAGCTGCTCGAGCGGGCGGCCACCGGGCTCCCGCGCCAGGACCGCTTCCCGTTGATCGACGCGGCGACCCGCCTGCGCGAGCCGGGTGACCCGTTCACGCGGGCCGGTCTGGCGCTCGCCGAGGAGGTCACCTCCCTGCTGGACCGCTACCCGCTGCGGGAACTCGTGACCCGTGACGAGCAGTACGGCGTCTGGGTCGACCGCCCGCTGGCCAGGTCCAGTGCCTGGTACGAGTTCTTCCCCCGCTCGACGGGCGGCTGGGACGCCGACGGGAACCCGGTGCACGGCACCTTCAAGACCGCGGTGAACGCGCTGCCGCGGGTCGCGAGGATGGGCTTCGACATCGTGTACCTCCCGCCGATCCACCCGATCGGCGAGGTGCACCGCAAGGGCCGCAACAACAGCGTCACCGCGGGACCCGACGACGTCGGGTCGCCGTGGGCGATCGGCAGCGCTGCCGGCGGCCACGACGCCGTACACCCCGACCTGGGCACCATCGAGGACTTCGACGCCTTCGTGGCAGCCGCCCGCGACCAGGGCCTGGAGGTCGCGCTCGACCTCGCGTTGCAGTGCGCTCCCGACCACCCGTGGGCCAGGGACCACCCCGAGTGGTTCACCGTGCTGCCCGACGGCACCATCGCCTACGCCGAGAACCCGCCGAAGAAGTATCAGGACATCTACCCGATCAACTTCGACAACGACCCGGCGGGCATCTACGCCGAGGTGCTGCGCGTGGTGCGGTTCTGGGTGTCACACGGGGTGAAGGTGTTCCGCGTCGACAACCCGCACACCAAGCCGCCGAACTTCTGGGCGTGGCTGATCGGCGAGGTCAAGAACTCCGATCCCGACGTGCTGTTCCTGGCCGAGGCGTTCACCAGGCCGGCCCGCCTGTTCGGTCTCGCGAAACTTGGGTACACGCAGTCGTACACGTACTTCACGTGGCGGACCGCCAAGTGGGAACTCATCGAGTTCGGCGAGCAGATCGCCGAGCACGCCGACTACGCGCGCCAGAGCCTCTGGCCCAACACGCCGGACATCCTGCACGAGAGTTTGCAGTACGGCGGGCCGGGCATGTTCGCCATTCGTGCGGTGATGGCAGCCACGATGAGTTCGACGTGGGGCGTGTACAGCGGTTACGAACTCTTCGAGCACCAGGCGGTGCGCGAGGGTAGTGAGGAGTACCTGAACTCTGAGAAGTACGAACTGCGTCCGCGCGACTTCGACGCCGCAGTGGCCCGAGGCGAATCGCTGGAGCCCTTCCTCACCCGGCTCAACGAGATCCGCCGGCTCCACCCCGCACTCAGCCAGCTGCGCACCATCAAGTTCCACGCCGTGGACAACGACGCACTGCTTGCCTACAGCAAGTTCGACCCGGTCTCCGGAGACTGCGTCCTTGTCGTCGTGACGCTGAACCCGTTCGGCGCCGAGGAATCGACGGTCTGGCTGGACATGGCCGCACTGGGCATGTCGGACCACGACCGGTTCTGGGTGCGCGACGAGATAACGGGTGACGAATACCAATGGGGGCAGGCGAACTACGTCCGCCTCGATCCGGCCAGAGCCGTGGCCCACGTTTTGAACATGCCGTCGATCCCCGCCGATCGACGCCTCAACCTGCTGCGGAGGGAATGACAGACATGACCCGCACCAACCCGTTCACCAGCCAACACCTACGCCCCAACGACTCCGACCTCGGCCGGCTACTCGCCGGCGAGCACCACGATCCGCACTCGGTGCTCGGTGCCCACGAGTACGAGGACCACACCGTGATCAGGGTGCTGCGTCCGAACGCCGTGGAGGTGACCGCGCTCATCGGCGGTGAGCGCTACCCGTTCAGCCACGTCGACGACGCGCTGTTCGCGGTGGCGGTGCCGATCACCGGTCTCATCGACTACCGCCTGGAGATCCGCTACCCGTCCGGCGACGACCACGGCCCGGTGCACACCGTGGCCGACCCGTACCGCTTCCTGCCGACGCTCGGCGACATCGACCTGCACCTGTTCGCCGAGGGCCGCCACGAACGCCTGTGGGAGGTGCTGGGCGCGCATCCGCACACCTACCGCACAGCCGACGGCGACGTCGACGGCGTGTCGTTCGCCGTCTGGGCGCCGAATGCCAAGGGCGTCACGCTGATTGGCGAGTTCAACCACTGGAGCGGCAACGACGCCCCGATGCGCAGCCTGGGATCCTCGGGCGTGTGGGAACTGTTCTGGCCCGACTTTCCGCTCGACGCGCTGTACAAGTTCCGCGTGCACGGCGCCGACGGTTCGGTGAGCGACCGAGCCGACCCGATGGCGTTCGCCGCCGAGGTGCCGCCGAGCACCGCGTCGCGCGTCCACGTCAGCGACTACACCTGGAGCGACGACGACTGGATGGCGCAACGCGCGCTGAAGAACCCCGTCTTCGAGCCGATGAGCACGCTCGAGGTGCACCTGCCGTCGTGGCGGCCCGGCCTCACCTACCGGGAGCTGGCCACCGAACTCACCGAGTACGTCGTCGAGAACGGCTTCACGCACGTCGAGATGCTGCCCGTCGCCGCGCACCCCTTCGGTGGGTCGTGGGGCTACCAGGTCACCTCGTACTACGCGCCGATGCCGAAGCTCGGCAGTCCCGACGACCTGCGGTACCTGATCGACACCCTGCATCAGGCAGGCATCGGCGTGATCGTCGACTGGGTGCCCGCCCACTTCCCCAAGGACGCCTGGGCGCTCGGACGGTTCGACGGCACGCCCCTCTACGAACACTCCGACCCACGCCGCGGTGAGCAACTCGACTGGGGCACCTACGTATTCGACTTCGGGCGGGCCGAGGTGCGCAACTTCCTGGTGGCCAACGCGCTGTACTGGCTGCAGGAGTACCACGTCGATGGCCTGCGGGTGGATGCCGTCGCCTCGATGCTGTACCTCGACTACTCCCGGCCCGAGGGTGGCTGGACGCCGAACGTCTACGGCGGACGGGAGAACCTGGAGGCGGTGCAGTTCCTGCAGGAGATGAACGCCACCGTCCACAAGGTGACCCCCGGCATCGTCACGATTGCCGAGGAATCGACCTCGTGGCCCGGCGTCACGCGACCCACCAACCTTGGCGGCCTTGGCTTCTCGATGAAGTGGAACATGGGCTGGATGAACGACACCCTGGAGTTCATCTCCCGGGATCCCATCCACCGCGGATACCACCACGGCGAGATCACCTTCTCGATGGTGTACGCCTTCAGCGAGAACTTCGTGCTGCCGATCAGCCACGACGAGGTCGTGCACGGCAAGGGCACCCTGTGGGGCCGCCTGCCGGGTGACGACCACATGAAGGCCGCCGGTCTGCGCGGGCTGCTCGCCTACCAGTGGGCCCACCCGGGCAAGCAACTGCTGTTCATGGGGCAGGAATTCGGCCAGCGCGCGGAGTGGTCCGAGGAGCGCGGCGTCGACTGGTACCAGCTCGACGAGAACGGCTTCTCGAACGGCGTCCTCCGGATGGTCCGCGACATGAACGGGGTCTATCAGAACCACCGTGCGCTGTGGTCGCGCGACACCAGCCACGAGGGCTACTCGTGGATCGATGCGAACGACTCGGCGAACAACGTGCTGAGCTTCCTGCGCTACGGCGACGACGGCTCGGTGATGGCGTGCGTATTCAACTTCTCGGGCGCCGAGCACTCGCGCTACCGGCTGGGTCTACCGCACACCGGCACCTGGCGAGAGGTGCTCAACACCGACGCCGCCGACTACAACGGCTCGGGCATCGGCAACTACGGCGCCGTCGAGGCCACCGACGAGTCCTGGCACGGCAGGCCGGCGTC
>JAQSXQ010000047.1 GCA_029256565.1 Mycobacterium sp. | reverse complement strand
TACCGCCGTCGTTTGATCAGTCCTGGGCCCGGAGCGGCAGAGTGGCATAGGCGAAGGCCAGCAGGTAGTCGCTGAGTGCGAGCGATGCGGCTTCGGCGGCTTCGGCGTCCCCGGCAGCGATGGCGGCCAAGATCGCGGTGTGCAACTCGCCGGCTTGGGCCAGATCTCGTTGCGGGTTGGTGAGATTGCCGAACCAAAACCGCCGCGATAGTCCCTGTAGAGGTGCCATCGCTACCTCGACGAATTCGTTGTGCGTCGCGCCGACCACCAGCGCGTGCGCGTCCCGCAAGAATGTGGCGAAATCGTCTACCGACGTGGTTGCGCCGAGAACTTCCTCGGCGAGTGCGGCCGCCGTCCGACGCTGCTGTGCGTTGGCCCGTTGCGCGGCGAGCCGGACTGCGAACGGCTCCAACGTTCGGCGCAGTTCGAGCAATTTGAGTTGCGCCTCGATCGAAGCTGTGGGCACCAGCACGCCGCGATTGGCATGGATCTCGACGAGCCGCTCGCGCGCTAGGCGCTGCAGCGCCTCCCGGACCGGCGTACGGCCCAGCCCGGTCAGCTCCATGAGTTGTTTCTCCGACACCAACGTGCCAGGTGGAAGCTCCTGCAGCACGATCAGACGCTCAATCTGCAGGAATGCCTGGTCAGCCTTGTTGGGCATGGTGCCGGTCATCGTTGGGCGCCCATGGTCACGGGGTAGACAATATCGCGACCATCGATGTACCGTCCATCCATGACTGATATATCGGTTGAATGGCGGTTGAATCTCGGTCTGGACGAGGCCGCCATTCGCCGCTATCCGCTGGTTGGCGAGGTCGACGTCGCAGTGGTCGGCGCCGGGGCGGCGGGGGTCGCTGCGGCCACGGTCGCTGCCGAGGCCGGCGCACGCGTACTGGTGATCGAGAAGTACGGGTTCGCTGGCGGCGCTGCTGTGGCCGGGCTGTCGGGAACGATCTGCGGCATGTACCTGGCGTCCGAGGATGCCCGTCGCCCCGAGCAGGTGGTGCACGGTTTCACCGAGCGATTCGCCGCAGACCTCACCGCACGCGGTGGCCTCACCGAGCCCCAGCGGTACGGCAAGACGTTCACCGCGGCGCACGACCCGCTGGTGTGGCGCGAGTCTGCCGACGCGCTGCTGACCAGAGCCGGGGCACAGATCCTGTTTCACACACAGGTGATCGACGTTCTGGTCGAGGACGGCCACTACCGCGGCCTGCTGGTGGCCTCCAACGCCGGTGTCGGCGTCATACGCGCCGCCCGGATCATCGACGCCTCCGGAGACGGAGCGGTCGTGGCGCGCGGCGGCGGCGGCTACCGGTTCGGTGACGACGGGCGCATCCAGAACCCGACGATGTTCTTCCGGTTGGGCAACGTCGACACCGACCGTTTCTGGGCGGCGTGGGGCGACGACACCATCAGTCCGGCGTGGGTGACGGCAGCGATCGACGACGCTCGAGCCGGTGGAGAAGTACTGCCGCGCAATAAGATCTGGATCTTCGCCACCAGCCGGCCGGGGGAGTTGCTGGTCAACGCCACCAGGTTGACGGCGCCTGACGGTCGGATGCTCAACGTCATCGACCCGGCCGACTTCACCCTCGCCGAAATCGGCGGCCGTCGACAAGTTCGTGACTACGCCCGCTTCCTCGCCGCCACCGTGCCCGGATGCGCTGACGCGTTCGTCGTCGACACCGGTGTCGAAGCCGGCATACGGCAAACCCGGACGGTGACGGGTGTGCAGACGTTGCGCGACGGCGACGTCGTGGACGGAACCAAACGGCCGGACTCGATCTGCCGTTCCCCCTGGCCGATCGAATTGCACGACGGCGAAAAGCCACGGCTGCATTGGCTGTTGGACGACTACTACGACGTGCCGTTCGGTGCGCTCGTGCCCGAACACGGCGAGAACGTCGTCGTGGCGGGCCGGTGCCTGAGCGCCGAGCACCACGCCCTGGCTTCGGCCCGGGTGACCGCGCAGTGTTTCGAATACGGCCACGCCGCAGCGGTGGCCACACTGCTCTCGCTGGACTCCGGTGTGCCCTACCGCGACCTCGACGTGAGGAACATTCAGACCCGCATGATCGCCAACGGAAGTGCGCTCGAGCCCGCGACCACAGTCGCAGCTCATCCAGGAAGGCAGGAATCGTGACCGACAACTTCGAGCGCGCCCCCGGCAAGGGTTTGCGCAGCAACTTCACTCCGGGCAGCACCCGATGGGCGGTCCGCCGCGCGCAGTGGAGCGCGATGGGAATCAGTGTCGCCGACCAACAAAAGCCGAAGATCGCGATCGTCAACACATCGTCCAAATTGTCGGTGTGCTTCGCCCATCTCGACGATGTGGCACTGCGGGTGGCCGACGCCGTCCGCGAGGCCGGCGGGCTGCCGTTCGAGATCCGTACAACGGCACCCAGCGATTTCGTCACCAGTGCGGGCCGAAAGGCACGGTATCTGATGCCTACCCGGGATCTGATCGTCAACGACGTGGAAGCCGCGGTCGAAGGGGCGGTTCTGGACGGCATCGTGTTCCTGTCCTCCTGCGACAAGACCACCCCGGCCCACCTGATGGCAGCTGCCCGCCTCGACCTGCCCTCGATCGTGGTGATCGGCGGGTACCAGAAGGGCGGCCGATACAGCGGGTGCTCGGTCGACATCGACACGGTCTACGAATCGGTGGGCGCGCTCGCCGCCGGCACCATGACCATCGATCAGCTAGGCGAACTCGCCGACGAGGCCATCGACGGACCGGGGGTATGCGCCGGTCTGGCAACGGCCAACACCATGCACTGCATGGCCGAGGCGCTGGGTATGACGGTGGCCGGTTCCGCGCCGACCCGCGCGAACTCAGAAGCCATGCTGAACAACGCCAGCGCCGCGGGCCGACGGATCGTGGCAATGGTCGAGGAAAGCCTGACCGCGCGCCAGATCATCACGGCCGACTCGATCGAGAACGCCATCGAAGTCGCCCTGGCGCTCGGCGGGTCGGTGAACTGCATCCGGCACCTGACCGCCATCGCCGCCGAAGCCGATCTCGCCCTCGACGTCGTGGGACTATTCGAGAAACTCGGGCGGGATGCGGTGCAGCTGGCAGCAATCCGGCCGAACGGCGCTCACCAGGTCTGGGATCTCGACGGGATTGGCGGGGTCCAGACGGTGATGCGGACGCTGTTGCCGCGGTTGCACGGTCACAGTCTGACCGTCGACGGGCGCACTGTGGCCCAACGCGCCGAATGCGCCCGGGTGGCCGACGGCGATGTACTGCATGAACTCGACAACCCGATCAACGACGAACCGGGTCTCATCATCCTGCGCGGCTCGCTGGCTCCCGACGGTTCCATCGTCAAGGTCGCCGGGGTGGGCAAAGCCACCCGCCGCCATTTCGCCGGCCCCGCAAAGGTGTTCGTAGGCGAGGACGCAGCCATCGCAGCATTGGGGGACAACGGAATCGAGCGGGGCGACGTGATCGTGCTGCGCGGTATGGGTCCGCGGGGCGGGCCGGGCACGGTGTTCGCGGCCAGCTTCGTGGCCGCACTCAACGGCGCAGGACTGGGCGGAGAAGTCGCGGTGGTCACCGACGGTGAACTGTCGGGCCTCAACCACGGTCTGGTCGTGGGGCAAGTGATGCCCGAAGCCGCCGACGGCGGACCACTGGCCGGACTCCAGGATGGCGACACCATCAGCATCGACCTCGACGCCCGCCGGGTCGACGCGCAACCGGTGCGCGACGGCGCACCCGTGCGCGCGGCGGGGGATGCCCCCGAACGCGGCTGGCTTGGTCAGTACGCCGCATTGGTGGGACCCATTCAGGGCGGCGCCGTGTTGCGCCGCCCCGCTCGCTGAATCCAAATCTCACCTCACGGAGGACACCCCGCATGACGACCGCCGCGCCCAATCAGGCCCGCAAGGCCGGTATCGCCGCCCTGGTCGGCACCACCCTCGAGTGGTACGACTTCCTCATCTACGGCACCGCCGCAGCGCTAGTACTCAACAGCCAGTTCTTCCCCAACGCCGATCCGACCGTCGGGACGCTGGCGGCCTTCGCCACGTACGCAGTGGGGTTCCTGGCTCGTCCGCTCGGCGGCATCGTGCTGGGCAACATGGGCGACAAGTTGGGCCGCAAGAAGATGTTGATCTTCACCATCGTGCTGATGGGTGTGGCCACCACGTTGATCGGTGTGCTGCCCACCTACGCCGCCATCGGTGTGTGGGCGCCGATCCTGCTGATCCTGCTTCGGTTGTTGCAGGGCTTCGGTGCCGGCGGCGAGTATGCAGGTGCCGTGGTGCTTTCCGTGGAACACGGGGATCAGAAGCGTCGGGGCCTCGCTGGCGCTTGGGCGCCAACCGGCTTTGCGCTGGCTACCTTGCTGTCGACCGGGGTATACCAGCTCGCCACTCTGCTGCCAGAGGACGCATTCCAGAGTTGGGGTTGGCGGGTGCCGTTCCTGTTGGGCGCTGTTCTGCTGGTCGTTGGCTACTTCATCCGTCGCAGCATCGACGAGACCGAGGCGTACGAGAACGCGGTGCAGGCCGAGGCTGCCGGTGTGGCGCAGGAGACCAAGATTCCGGTGCTCGAGTCGATTCGCCGCAGTCCGCGCAACTTTCTGGTCGTCGTCGGCGCCCGTATGGCGGAGAACGGCTTCGCCTATCTCTTCCCTGTCTTTGCCGTAGGTTTTGCGGTCAACAACGTCGGGGTGGAACGCAGCACGACCTTGCTGGCGGTGGTGATTGCGTCCGCGATCCAGGTGGTCTTCATCCCCATCTGGGCGCATCTGAGCGATCGAATCGGTCGTCGGCCGGTGTACGCCGGGGGCGCGCTGCTGTCCCTGCTGTGGCTGGTGCCGTTCTTCTTACTGCTGGAGACTCTGAGTGCGCCGCTGCTGATCTTGGGTTTCGTTGTGGGCTTGGGGATTCTGTATCCGGCGATGCTGGCGCCTCAGGCGGCGTACTTCGCCGAACTGTTCGACACCCGGACCCGACTGTCCGGTTTTGCGTTCGCCCGGGAGATCGGTTCGGTGCTGGCTGGCGGGTTCCTGCCGCTCATTGCCACCGCGTTGATCGCTGCGTTCGGCCACTGGTGGGTGATCGTGGTCTACCTCGGCATCCTGACCGCCCTGACGCTGATCGCACTTGCCTACGGCCCTGAGACCAATCGCAGGGAGATCATCGAGGCAGCCGCGGCGAAGGCACCGGAACCACAGTCGACGACGACGGCCTGAGGGGCGTTCGGTTCGGCGCCGAGTCCCCCCGCGTTCGCGGTCCGCCGTCGAAGGAACAACGCCGTCCGAGAGCTGACCTGTGGGGCGCGGATCTCATTACTCGAAGTGCTGTACTGCAGCGTCGTCGCTGCGGTACGCGTCCTAACCGGGAGAACCGTTGCGGGCGAACGCTACCCATGAGCTGTGCATCCGCTTTGGCTGCCGCTTCCGCATGTTCACCGGACGCCCATCGCGGGACGCAGGGTGATCAAGGCGTCGAACCGGACAGGGCCGAGGGCGCGGTCAGCGCGTTGGATCTGCGGCGTGTACGGATCTTGCGAAGCAGGCGCAGCAGGATGGGGCGTAGCGCCTCGACCGTGCGGCCGGACGGGACGAACATCTGCTGTTTGATCCGGGCGGTGCGCTGGTGCCGGGTGATGGCGGGGCGAAGCCCGGTTTCCCAGGCGTCGAGGGCGGCGGCGAGATCATCGGGATACTGCCGCAGCGCGGCGCCCAATTCGGCGCCGGCTCGAAGCCCGATGCTGGCGCCCATGCCTGAGTAGAGGTTCAAACACCACGCCGCGTCACCCACGAGCGCGACCCGCCCCGTACTCCACCGGGGCATCATCACCTGGTGAACCGAGTCGAACAGGTAATCGGGGGCGTGCTGTAGGGAGTCGAGGGCATGCCCGACGGCGGGGTGATCCATGCCGGCGAACACGGCCCGCAGACGGTCGATGGGCAACCCGGCGGATTGCTTCTGGACGTGTTTGGTGCGATAAGTCAGCAACACGGTGGGGGCCCGATCGGCGAATCCGAATACCCACACAGCGCGTCTGGCTCGTGCGATGACGACGCTGTCCGCCGGGCCGAAGGACGGCACCTGTTCTGGAAGCTGGAAGGCGCAGATCATCGCTTCCCAGTTGGTCAGATAGTCCTCGTGCGGGCCGAACACCATGCGCCGCACGCTAGATCGCATGCCGTCCGCGCCGACCACCAAGTCGAAATCCTCGATGCACGTCGCGGCGGTTTCGGCGTTGGTGAGCAAGACGCGCACACCGTTGGCGTGGTCGGTGATTTCAGTGGGCGTGGTGGCGAACCGCACCTCGATTCCTGCGCTGCTGATGCTCTGCCACAGTGCCGCTTCGATGTCGCCGCGCAGGACCGCTGCCGGACCTCCCGGCTGGTCCAGGAATCCCAAACTTCGGTGGCGGGCTCCGCGGCGGTTCACCGACCACGTGGCGGCATCTCCGACCGGATTGCGGGTGTGCAGATGAGCGGCGATCCCCATCTCGGTGGCCGCTCGCCGCCCCTCGGGGAACAGTGCGATGAAATAGCCGCCGGTTCGGCGTTCGGGGCTGCGCTCGATGATGACCGGTGTCCACCCGGCCCGGTGCAGCCCGATTGCCGTCGACATGCCGGCGATGCCGAGCCCGACCACCAATGCTCTTCTGCCGCTCGTGTTCTGCATTGCTCTCCTGACGTGAAGGAACTTCCGACCATCGGTCTGGTGTGCGGCGACCGCACACATGGGCCCTTAACTTAGTTAAAGCCACTTGGCCAGAATGCTTTAACGTCGTTAAGGTGTCAACCGTGACAAAGGGCATCACCCGGGAACGAATCGTGATGGCAGCTCTCGAACTGCTCGACGAACACGGCATGGACGCTCTGACCGTCCGTGCACTGGCGACCGCGCTCGATGTCCGTGCGCCGGCCCTGTATTGGCATGTGCGCAACAAGCAAGAGTTGCTCGACGAGATGGCGACCGAGGTCATGCGCCGAGTCGGAATCGCTCTGTCGACGATCGGTCCAGGCACGAACTGGCGCGAGGATGTCTCCGCCTACGCGCGCATCCTGCGTGCGGAATATCTGAAACACCGGGACGGAGCCCGAATCTTCAGCGGCACGCGCCTCTCCGATCCGGATGTGCTGCAGACGAAGGAAGCCTGGTTTGCCCGTTGGACGGCAGCCGGGATGACACTCGTCGGCGCGGACGACGCCGTCGATCTGGCCACCGCGTTCGTGGTCGGGTTCGTCATCGAAGAACAAGAGCGACGACAGTCGGCCGAGGCCGACCCGATGCGCTACTCACTTTCCGAGCGTGACGCGTGGCTGGGTGAGGGGTCTTCGCTCGTCCGGGAGGCTGGTCACGCCCGCGACGACGGTGACGAGCGTTTCGAACGACAGCTCGGCATCGTTCTCGACGGAATCGCGGCTCGGAGTGCGTGACGTTTGACCGGGACGATGCGACCGCGGCCATCAGTACGGCGTTGCTGCAGTCGTGGCTTCTCGTCGAAAGGTGCGTTGTCCAGCAGCTTCATGAAGATGATGTTGCCATGACGCAGGCCGAGATCGGCTGTGCCGCCAAGTGATACGGCAACCGCGTAGCTGCCGCGGTTAGCCCGTACCTGCCCCGGCTCGTCAAAGACTACGAGCGCCGCTGACACGATCCGTCTGGGTGATGCCGCTGGCCATCGTTGACAGCTTAACGTTGTTAAGGCACGCTGAGGTCGACCGTTTAACGTCGTTAAGGAACAAGCTGATGCGTGCTGCAGTCGTCATTGCCCCAGATGCGTCACCCGCCTGTGGTGACTTCCCCGAGCCCATGGCACCGCCCGGCTATGAGCCGTTGCGCCTCGTCGCAGCCGGCCTGCACAACGTCGTTCGCGGGCTGGCCACCGGGCGGCACTACGGCTCCGGCGAACTGATGTATCCATTGGTCCCAGGCATCGACGCGGTTGCGTGGACCAGCGACGGGCGCTTGGTCTACACCGGATACGCGCGTCCACCCTTCGGGACGATGGCCGAGCGACTGTTCACCCCGCTCCAGGCGGAGCTACCGATGGGAGCGGATCCGCTCACGATCGCCGCGGGCATGAACCCCGGCTTGTCGGGCTGGACGGTCCTCACCGCCCGGCGCGAGGAAGTCGGGGCGTTGGGCACCGTCCTGGTGCTGGGCGCCACGGGAATGTCGGGCAGCCTTGCCGTGCAGGGCGCGTTGTCGCTCGGGGCGGAGCGGGTCATCGCCGGCGGGCGCGATCCGGAGGCACTGGAGCAGCTGCGCGGAATGGGAGCGATGACCGTGTCGCTGGCCCACGATGGACCCGACGGTCTGCAGAAGGCCCTGGCCGACGCGGTGTCGGAGACGTCGCCCGGTCTGGTGCTGGATTACCTGTGGGGGCCCGTCGCCGAGGCCGCCTTCGCCGTGCTGGGTCGCAGCGGCGAAGACACCGAAGCAAACACGGCCTACGTGCAGATCGGGTCGCTCGCGGGTCTGGCGGCGTCGCTGCCCGCGGACCTGTTGCGCAGCAGGCGAATTCAAATCACCGGAAGCGGCATCGGATCGCAGTCTGCCGAGGCGATGTTCGCCGCAGCGCCCGAGGTCATGGCCCGCTTCGCCGACGGGTCCCTGCAGCTGCCCTACACCGCATTCCCGCT
>JAQSXQ010000046.1 GCA_029256565.1 Mycobacterium sp. | reverse complement strand
CGCACAGGTCGAGCCCGTCAGCACCGCGGCGTTCGCACGGTTCCTCCCGGCCTGGCAGCACGTCGGGTCGACCCGCAACTCCGGCGTCGACGGGCTGGCGGGCGTCATCGACCAGCTCTCCGGAGTTCCCGTCCCCGCCTCGGCGGTCGAGCCGCTGGTCTTCGGCCAACGCGTCCGCGACTACCAGCCGGCCATGCTCGACGAACTGCTCGCGGCGGGCGAGGTGACCTGGTCCGGCGCCGGACCCATCGCCGGGTCCGACGGCTGGATCGCATTCCACACCGCGGACTCGGCACCGCTGACGCTCGCGCAGCCCGCCGAGATCGACTTCACCGACACCCACCGCGAGATCATGGCCACGCTCGAGAACGGCGGCGCGTACTTCTTCCGTCAGCTCGGCGCTGCCGACGACACCGTGAAACAGGCGCTGTGGGAACTGGTGTGGGCGGGCTGGGTCACCGGCGACACGTTCGGTCCGGTCCGCTCGATGCTGGGCGGCACGCGCCGCCGGGCCGGCGGTGCGCACCGGCAACGGCCGCAGCGGCCGCGGCTGAGCCGCTACAGCGTGGCGCACGCCCAGACGCGGACGTCGGATCCGACGGTGGCGGGCCGCTGGTCGGCGCTGCCGATGCCGGAACCGGATTCGACCATCCGCACCCACTTCTCGGCGGATCTGCTGCTGAACCGGTACGGCGTGCTGACCAAGGGCGCCGCGGAGGGGCTGCCCGGCGGTTTCGCGATGCTCTACAAGGTGCTCAGCGCATTCGAGGAGGCCGGCCGGTGCCAGCGCGGCTACTTCGTCGAGTCCCTCGGCGGCGCACAGTTCGCCGTCGCATCCACCGTCGACCGGTTGCGCACCTACCTCGACGACGTCGACTCCGGAACCCGCGCCTACGAGTCGGTGGTGTTGGCCGCGGCCGACCCGGCCAACCCGTACGGCGCAGCCCTGCCGTGGCCATCGGAGGGAACGCACCGACCGGGACGCAAGGCGGGTGCCCTCGTCGTGCTGGTCGACGGCGAACTGGCCTGGTTCCTGGAGCGCGGCGGCAGGACCCTGCTGTCGTACTCCGAGGACGCCGAAACGCACCGGGCCGCCGCGGTTGCGCTGGTCGAACTGGTCGGATCGGGGCGCCTGCAGGCCCTGCTCGTCGAGAAGGTCAACGGCACGCCGGTACTCGATCCGGCCGTCGACGCGCACGGCTCGTCGGTGGCCGACGCACTGGTGGCAGCGGGCTTCTCGCGCACCCCCCGCGGCCTGCGCCTGCGCTGAGTTCCAGGCCAAATGTCAAAAATGACAAAACGCTGGCCGGTCTACCCGATACTGGCCGCATGGTCTCCCTCATCGTCCACTTCGTGCTCGGCGTCGCCGTCATCGCCTGGATCGTCCGGGCCAATCCCCTGGTGTTCGCCAAGCCCGCGGGCGGCCCGGCGTTCTCCGCGATGGAGATCGTGCTGTACGTCGTCGGGGTGGCCTCGATCGCACTCGGCTACTACTTCAACCACCAGTTCGTCGCCCAGTACGCGATCGAGGGCGGCAATCCCATCTGGGGTCCCGGCAGTTGGCAGCAGTTCATCGTCCTGGGGTACGCGAACCCGGCCGCGGCGTCGGCGAGCCAGGACTACACCATCATCAACGTCATCCTGCTGCCCCTGTTCACCATCTGGGACGGCCACCGGCGCGGCATCCGCCGGCCCTGGCTGTTCTTCGTGTCGAGCCTGTTCACCAGCTGCGCCTTTGCGTACGCGTTCTACTTCGCCGTCGTCGAGCGCCAGCACCGCCACCAGAAGGCCGACCAGGGCCTGAGTTCCATCCCGGCCTGACTGCCTACAGTGCAGGCATGGGGCTGCACACCGCGCTGACGTCACTGCTGGGCATCGACCACCCGATCGTCTCGGCCCCGATGGGCGGTGTCGCGGGCGGTCGGCTGGCCGCGGCGGTGTCCAACGGCGGTGGCTTGGGCTTGGTCGGCAGCGGCGGCCTCGACTGGCTTCGCCGCGAGTGCGCCCTGGCTCGGGCGGGCACCGAGAAGCCCTGGGGTGTCGGGCTGTTGGCGTGGGCGATCGACGACGACGTGCTGCAGTCGGTCATCGACGAGCGGCCTGCGGCGATCATGCTGTCGTTCGGGGACCCCACGCCCTTCGCCGACGCCGTGCGCGCCGCGGGGATCCCACTGTTCGTCCAGGTGACCACGCTGCCCGACGCGATCCGCGCGCTCGAGGTCGGCGCGGACGTCGTCGTGGCCCAGGGTGCCGAGGCAGGCGGCCACGGCGAGGGCCGCGGCACGCTGCCGTTCGTACCCGCCGTGGTGGACGCCGCAGGGACCACGCCGGTGGTCGCCGCGGGCGGCATCGCCGACGGCCGCGGAGTTGCGGCGGCCCTGATGCTCGGCGCGGCAGGCGCGATGATCGGCACCCGGTTCGAGGCGACTCCCGAGGCGCTGCTGAGCGACGTTGAACGGACGGCGATCACCGGGGCATCGGCTGCGGGCACGACCCGCGACCGCGTCCTCGACATCGTCGTCGACTCGCCGTGGCCGCACCGCTTCACCGCGCGCACGCTGCGCAACAGGTTCACCGACGCGTGGCATGGCCACGAGGATGCGCTGCGCTTCGACTCCAGCGCCAAGGCCGAGTACCGCGACGGCGTCGAGCGCGGCGACCCCGACTACCTGCCGGTGTGGGCGGGCGAGGCCGTCGACCTCGTCACCGACGTGCACCCTGCGACCGAGCTGGTCGAGCGCATCGCCGGCGAGGCGGCACACGCGATCGAGACCGTGCACGCGAACCTGGGCGGGTCCTGATGCCCGAAGGCGACACCGTCTTCCGCGCCGCGGCCAAGCTGCGCGAGGCGCTCGAGGGCAAGACGCTCACCCGGTGCGACGTGCGGGTGCCGAAGTTCGCGACCGTCGACCTCACCGGCTGCGTGGTCGACGAAGTGCTCAGCCGCGGCAAGCACCTGTTCATCAGGGCCGGCGACGCGAGCATTCACTCCCACCTCAAGATGGACGGCGCCTGGCTGATCGGTGGGCAGATCCGCCGGGTGCCCGAGTACAAGGTGCGAATCTTGTTGGAGACGGCCGACTCCCGCGCGGCGGGCGTCGACCTCGGCGTGCTCGAGATCCTCAAGCGCGCCGACGACATGGCGGCCGTCGACCACCTCGGCCCCGACCTACTCGGTCCAGATTGGGAACCCCGGGTGGCCTCGACCAACCTGGCCGCCGATCCCGAACGACCGCTCGCCGAAGCGCTGCTCGACCAGCGGGTGATGGCAGGCGTCGGCAACGTCTACGCCAACGAACTGTGCTTCGTGATGGGGCGGCTGCCAACCACCCCGGTCGGTGAACTGAAGGACCCGCTGCGCGTGGTGCAGCGGGCGCGAGACATGCTGTGGCTGAACCGCTCCCGCGTCAACCGCACCACGACCGGAGACACCCGGCCCGGCCGTGATCTGTGGATCTACGGCCGGGTCGGGCGCCCGTGTCGGCGATGTGGGACGACGGTCCTGTCGGATCGGGCCGAGGTCACCGGCAGCGAGCGGATCTCGTTCTGGTGCCCGGTCTGCCAGACCTGACGGTCCGCGCTCAGAAGGGCTTGCGCGCCAGCTTGAAGATCTTGTTCACGACGGTGGCGAACTGCTTGGGCAGCGGGCCCTTGTTGTAGGGCAGGCCGTACCGCTCGCAGATCTCCTGGACCTCGGGGGCCAGCTCGGCGTGCCGGTGCGCGGGGATGTCCGGGAACAGGTGGTGTTCGATCTGGAACGACAGGTTGCCGCTCATGATGTGGAACAGCTTGCCGCCGGTCAGGTTCGCCGAACCGAGCAGCTGCCGGAAGTACCACTGGCCGCGTGACTCGCTCTTGGTCTCCTCGACCGAGAACTCCTGCACGCCCTCCGGGAAGTGTCCGCAGAAGATGATGGCGTAGGACCACACGTTGCGAATCAGGTTGGCAGTTGCGTTGCCCGCGAACGTGAACGGCGCGAACGGGCCGGACAGCAGTGGGAACGCGACGTAGTCCTTCATGGTCTGACGCTTGACCTTGTTCCAGATGCCCGCCGCGATCTCGCGCTTGTCGACGATCGAGATCTCGCCGGAGCGGATGCGCTCGGTCTCGAGTTCGTGCAAGGCCACGCCGTACTGGAAGAACACCATCAGCACGAACGCGTAGATCGGGTTGCCGTAGTAGTAGGGCGCCCACTTCTGGTCCTCGCTCATGCGCAGGATGCCGTAGCCCACGTCGCGGTCCATGCCGACGATGTTGGTGTAGGTGTGGTGCATGTAATTGTGCGAGTGCCGCCACTGGTCGCTCGGGCAGGCCGAGTCCCACTCGAAGTTGCGGCTCGCCAGCGCCGGGTCGCCCGTCCAGTCGTACTGGCCGTGCATGACGTTGTGGCCAATCTCCATGTTGTCGAGGATCTTCGACACGGCGAGCATCGCGGTGCCCGCCAGCCACGCCGGCGGCAGCACGCCGGCCCACAGCAGTGCGCGGCCACCGGCCTCCAGGCCACGCTGGGCCTTGATGACGTTGCGGATGTAGGTGAGGTCGCGCTCGCCGAGGTCGGCGACGACCCGCTCGCGGATCGCGTCGAGTTCCTTGCCGAACGCCTCGACCTGCTCGGGCGTGAGGCTGATGGTCTCGCCGTTGACGGTCTTGCTGACGCCGCCCCTGCGGGTCACCTCGGGGGTGGCTTCGGTCGTTTTGTCGAGCATGGCAGTCATGGCTGATCCTCTCTCGTACGTATGGATGGGATGGTCTAGAGCGCGACGTCGACGTCGCCGACGGGCGCGGTGACGCAGATCTGCACGTCTTCCTCGACGGACGTCGACACGGCACCGGTGATCAGGTTCTTCACCGCGCCGCTGGTCTTGCGACGGGTGCAGGTGTGGCAGATGCCCATTCGGCACCCGCTCTTGGGTGACAGCCCTGCGGCCTCGGCCTGTTCGAGCAGCGACCGTCCGTCGTCGGTGACCTCGACGGCACTCTCGGCGAACGTCACCCGCCCGCCCGAGGCCTCGGTCGGCACCTCGAAGACCGGCGGCACGAAGCTCTCCCACAGCGCGTCCGGGCGGAGTTCCCGGACGGCGTCCACCAGCGCGGGCGGTCCGCAGACGAACACTGCGTCCGCATCCGGCATTGCCGCCGCCAGGTGGTCGGCGCCGAATCGGCCCGTCACGTCGCCGGCATCGGCGGTGCGGGTGTAGCCGTGCAGGACCCGCACCGAGGCAGGCAGCCCTGCCAGCTCGTCGCGGTAGCAGGCCTCCTCGGTGCTGCGGGCGTAGTGCAGGAAGGCGACCTCCGCCCCCTCCTGCTCGTGGTGGCCCTCGGCGACGAGCGTGCGCAACATCGACAGCACCGGCGTGATGCCGCTGCCGCCCGAGACGAAGAGGATCCGCTTCGGCCGCACGGCCGGGAGCACGAAGTCCCCGCCGCCCGCTTCCAGCCCGACGACCATGCCGGGGCGAGCGTTGCGGTAGAGGTGCTCGGACACGGTTCCGCCGTCGTGCACGCCCACCGTCAACTCGACGAGGCGGGTGTTCTCGGCGTTGGCCGGCGAGTAGCAGCGCATCTGGCGTCGACCGTCGACCTCGACGGTGAGGTTCACGTGCTGACCGGCCCGCAGGGGCTGCCCGCCAGTGAACACGTGATTCGGTTCCAGCGTCAGCGTGACGCTGCGGGGGGTGTCCCGGCGAACGGCGACGACCTTGGCGCGGGCGTCACCGAGGGTCCACGTCGGTTCGACCAGCTCGGTGAAACGGTCGACGCCATGAGGCCCGGTCAGGAGGTCTACCAGCGACGAGCGCAGCACTCGATCGCGGAGGCGCAGCTTCGATGGTTGAGTGAACATGTGTATACCGTGCGCCCCGTCGGTGCTGATCGTCAAGGGGTTTCCGCTGCTTGTGGTACGGTTCACAAACAGTGAACAGTCGTACTCCAAAGTCACACTCGTCCCGATCGTCGCGGGACGGGACGTCGCGCGAGGAGCGCAAGGAAGCCACCCGCCGGGCCATCGTCGCGGCAGCGCTTCGCCTCCTCGAATCCCGCAGCTTCAGCGGTCTGAGCCTGCGCGAGGTCACCAGGGAGGCGGGCATCGTGCCCGCGGCGTTCTACCGTCACTTCGAATCGATGGAGGCTCTGGGTCTCGTCCTCATCGACGAGTCGTTCCGAGCCCTGCGCGACATGCTGCGTGGCGCCCGCGCAGGCAAGCTGGACCCCAACCGGGTCATCGAGTCGTCGGTGGACATCCTCATCGCGGGCGTCAATGAACGCCGTGAGCACTGGCGGTTCATCGGCCGCGAACGCAACAGCGGCGTCACGGTGCTGCGGTACGCCATCCGCACCGAGATCCGGCTGATCACCTCCGAGCTGGCGATCGACCTCGCGCGCTTCCCCGGTCTGAACACCTGGAGCAGTGAAGACCTCAACATCCTCGCGACGCTGTTCGTCAACGCCATGATCTCCATCGCCGAGATCATCGACGACGCCAACGACAGCGCCGCCCTCGAGGAAGTCCGGCGCACCGCAGTCAAGCAGCTGCGCCTGATCGTCGTCGGCATCACGGGGTGGCGCAGCGCGACGGTCTGAGTCGCGAATAGGGTCGCCTGATGGCGAACCTGCACGTGACCCGCCCCCGTCCCGACGTCGTCCTGATCACCCTCGACCGGCCCGACAAACTCAACGCGCTGAGCTACGGGCTCGTCGAGGACCTGCACCGGACTCTCGACGAGGTCAAGGCGGACAACGACTGTCGCGTCGTCGTCCTGACCGGTGCCGGACGCGGATTCTGCTCGGGCCTCGACCTCACCGAACCGTTCCCCGAGGAGGCCAAGGACGGGCTGGAGTTCCCGCGGTCGAGCATGCGGTGGCAGGAGCGTATCGCCGAACTCACCACGAAACTCGTCCACCTGCGCCAGCCGGTGATCGCCGCGGTCAACGGCCCCGCCTACGGCGGCGGCTTCGCCCTGGCCCTGGCGTCCGACATCCGCATCGCATCCGCCGACGCCAGGTTCTGCACCCAGTTCATCAAGCTCGGCCTCGGCGGCTGCGACATCGGCGTGAGCTACACGTTGCCGCGCATCGTCGGCGCGGGACAGGCGTTCGACCTGATCCTCACCGCCCGCACCGTGGACGCGCCGGAGGCCCTGCGCCTCGGTCTCGTCTCGCGCATCTCGGAGGGTGCGGTGCTCGACGACGCGCTCGCCATCGCCGAGACGCTCTGCGGCTTCGGCAAGTTCGGCGTGGAGTCAACCAAGCAGGTGCTGTGGGCGAACCTGGAGGCGCCGAGTCTCGAGGCAGCACTGCAGGTGGAGAATCGCAGCCAGATCCTCGCGTCGACCAGCGGTGAACTGCGCGAGGCCGCCGCGGCGTTCGCCAATCGCAAGAAGGGTTGACCGACGTGCTCCACGACCCGGACTGGCGTGGTTTCGCCAGCGACAACTACGCGGGCGTCCACCCCGAGGTGCTCGACGCGATCGCCGCGGCCAACGGTGGTCACCAAACCGCCTACGGCGGTGACGCGTACACCGCGCGCCTGCGAGAGGTCATGCAGCAGCACTTCGGCGAACGGACGGAGACGTTCCCGGTCTTCAACGGCACCGGGGCGAACGTCGTTGGGCTGACCAGCATGCTGCCCCGCTGGGGCGCGGTGATCACCGCGACCACGGCACACGTCAACACCGACGAAGCCGGCGCACCCGAGCGGATGACGGGCATCAAGTTGCTCACCATCCCGACGACCAACGGCAAGCTGGACCCGGCGGCGATCGCCACCGAGGCGTTCGGGTGGGGCAACGAGCACCGGGCGCAGCCGCTCGCGGTGAGCATCACCCAGACCACCGAACTGGGCACGCTGTACACGCCCGACGAGGTCCGTGCGATCGCCGACTTCGCCCACGAGCACGGCATGGCGTTGCACATGGACGGTGCCCGGCTGTGGAATGCCGCTGCGGCACTTGACGTCCCGTTCCGCGCGTTCACCACCGACGCCGGCGTCGACGTCTTGAGCTTCGGCGGCACCAAGATCGGCGGCCTTGGCGCGGAGGCCGTGGTCGTGCTGGATCCTGCGCGCGCCGTCGGGCTGGTCTACCTGCGCAAGCTGACGATGCAACTGGCGAGCAAGATGCGCTTCGTGTCGGCTCAACTGCTCGCGCTGTTCGACGACGATCTCGGTCTGCGCAGCGCCGCCCACGCCAACGAGATGGCCACCCGGCTGCGAGATGCGCTCGAGTCGGGCGCCGCGGACGGCTCGATTCGCGGGCTGGCGTTCACCCAACCCACGCAGGCCAACGCGATCTTCGCGACGCTCGACACCGCGGTGGCCGACCGTATTCGGGACCAGGCCCGCTTCTACGACTGGGACCGGGCACGCGGCGAGGTGCGCTGGATGTGCTCGTGGGACACCACGCAAGCCGACGTCGACCGCTTCGTCGACGTCATCCGCACCGAGCTCAGCGAGGCGTCCCGCCACCGTCCACGATGACGACGGTCCCCGTCATGTAGCTGCCCGCATCCGAACAGAGAAGCAGTGCGGCGCCTACCATCTCGTCGGGCGAGGCCAACCGCTTCATCAGCGTGCCGCCCACCATGTGGTCGATCGCCTGCTGCGGGTTCTTGCGCATCATGTCCGTGTCGACC
>JAQSXQ010000740.1 GCA_029256565.1 Mycobacterium sp. | reverse complement strand
CTCGCGGGTCGCCGACGGCATCTACGTGGTGGGCGACAAGTCGTGGTCGATCGACATGCAGCGCTACAACTTCCAGTTCACCGGTCAGCGCTTCTTCCGGATCCGCGACGGGCGGCTGGACGGACAGGTCCGCGACGTCGCCTACCAGGCCACCACGACCGACTTCTGGGGGGCGATGGAAGCCGTCGGCGGACCGTCCACCTGGCAGCTCGGCGGTGCATTCAACTGCGGCAAGGCCCAGCCCGGTCAGGTCGCCGCCGTCAGCCACGGCTGCCCGTCGGCGCTGTTCCGAGGGGTCAACGTGCTGAACACGCGTGAGGAGTCGGGCCGCTGATGAGCGCCAGCGAAGAAGTGAAGTGGAGCCAACGATGATCGGCGCACCGCGGGTGGTGGAACTGGCTCTGGCAGAGGCGAAGCGGCGCGGTGGAGCCGACGAGACCATCGTCCTGGTCACCGACCGGTCGACCGCCTCACTGCGGTGGGCGGGCAACTCGATGACCACCAACGGCGAGTCGCTGGGACGCGACACGACCGTGATCTCGATCGTCCGCCGCGGTGACGCCGCGTTCGTCGGATCGGTGAAGTCCAGCGAGGTTGACCCGAATGCCGTAGCACCGCTGGTGGCCGCCTCGCAGGCGGCGGCCGCGGCGGCGCCCGAGGCACGTGATGCCGCACCGGCATTGGCGGCCACGCCGGCTCCTGACGACTGGCACGATCCGGTACCGACTACTGGCGCCACGGTGTTCGGCGGCGTGGCGCAGAGCCTGGCGCGCGGGTTCCGCGGTGCCGACACGCTGTACGGCTTCGCGAGGCACGAACTCGAGACGACGTTCGTCGCCACTTCGAACGGTTTGCGGCGCAGGCACACTCAGCCGACCGGCACCGTGGAGATCAACGCCAAGCGGTCCGGCGGCAGTGCGTGGGCCGGGCGGGGCGGTACGAGACGCTGATGCCTCCCTCGACCGTCGCCGACATGATGATCTACCTGGCGTGGAGCATGGACGGCCGCGGCGCGCAGGAAGGTCGCACGGCACTGTCCGCACCCGGGGGCACGCGACTGGGGGAGCGTCTCGGTGACCTCGGCCTCACGCTCTACTCCGACCCCGACGCGGCGGGCCTGCAGTGCTCGCCATTCGTAGCGGCGACGAGTTCGTCGGAGCGGGCGTCGGTCTTCGACAACGGCATGGACATCGGCCGCGTCGACTGGTTGCGCGACGGTGCGGTGAACGCACTGGCCTACCCGCGCGCGGCGGCGGCGGAGTTCGGCGTACCGGTAACGGTGGCGGCCGACAACCTGCTGATGACAGGCGGGACGGCCACTTTGGCGGACATGGTGGCGAGCACCGAGCGGGGGCTGTTGCTCACGACGCTGTGGTACATGCGGGAGGTCGATCCCACCGTCCTGCTGCTCACGGGACTGACCCGCGACGGCGTGTACCTGGTGGAGGACGGCGAGGTCACCGCCGCCGTCAACAACTTCCGCTTCAACGAGAGCCCGTTGGACCTGCTCCGGCGCGCGACCGAGGCGGGCGTCAGCGAGGTCACCTTGCCGCGCGAGTGGGGTGACTGGGCGACGCGGGCGGCCATGCCGTCACTGCGGATTCCCGACTTCCACATGTCATCGGTGAGCCAGGCGCAATAATCGCGACATGGACTCGGGCCTCCCGGAAGCACCGTACGACCTGCTGACCCGGATGATCGCGGTGTCGCCGAACGACCTCGGCCCGGTCAATGCGCAGGTGCGTCGCGTGTGCGCGGACGCGATGTCACTGCCGGCGTTGCCGTCGAATTCGGCCGAATCCGAGGACGCCCCGATTCGCGACTTCGCCGAGCAGTTCGCGGCCGACGTCTCGTCGATGAGCGACGCCCAGCGGAGCGCTTTCCTGGCGGCTACCGGCAACGACGCGTTCACCGTGACGGTGTGTGTGTTCATCGCCGACTTCGTGCCGAGGGTGTCGGCAGGCCTGGCGGCGCTGGGCCTGCCCGCCATCCCGGAACCGGCCGGCTGGAACCACGATGTCGAGCCGATCGACCTGGTGCTCAACCGCTTTGCGCCAACGGTCGGTGCGATGCGGGCCTTGGATCCCGTGACCACCGAGGTGGTGCGGCTGCGTGGTGCAGTCCAGCATGCGTGCCGACTGTGCAAGTCGCTGCGCGAGGGTGCGGCGCTCGATGCCGGTGGCAGTGAGTCGATGTACGACGACATCGAAAGCTACGAGAGCTCGGAACTGCTCGATGAACGGCACAGGGCGGCACTGCGATTCGTCGACGCGTTGATATGGACGCCCTCGCGCATCGAACCCGACGTGGCTGCCGGAGTGCGCGAGCACTTCAGTGCCGGCGAGGCGCTGGAGCTGACGCTGGACGTGATGCGCAACGCTGCCAACAAGATTGCCGTCGCGTTGGCGGCCGACGCGCCGCGTGTCGCCGAGGGCACCGAGCGGTATCTGCTGGGTAGCGACGGCCAGCCGGTGTACGCCTGAACGGCGCTTCGCCGTCGAACATGCTCTACCGCATTCTGCCGGTCCTTCTGCGTTGGCCGGGCGTGAGCGGGCTTTCGTCGCGCGGCGTCCGGATGGTGCGGGTCGCGTGCACAGCTAAGTACTTCCCTGATCGGGCGTGAAGAGACACGCGCTCGACGATCTCGGTGCGGCGTCTGAGGCGATGGCATCGGTGGCATTGCTGAGAAGCGATCTTGAGTTCACTGAGGATGCCCACGGGACGGTCGACGTCTTGGTTCCACGACGAAGTAGCCAAT
>JAQSXQ010000002.1 GCA_029256565.1 Mycobacterium sp. | reverse complement strand
ATGTCCAATACCGGTTCCCGTCCGAGTACTTACAAGCCCAGGGTCGTTGTCGTCAGTGGTGGCACTGACGGCATGGGTCGAGCGTTGGCGCTTGGCCGAGCGCGGCAAGGTGACCATGTGATCGTGATCGGCAGCAATCCCGACAAGGGGCAGCGCGTGGTGGCCGAGGCCGAGCAGGCCGGTGGCGGTGATCGTGTCCGCTTCATCAAGGCGGATCTGTCGAGCATCGCCGAGACCCGCCGTGCGATCCGCGAGATCGCCTCGAGGCACGAGAGCATCGATGCCCTGTGCCTGTTCGCCAACAGGCAGTCGCCGCAGCGCGTCCTCACGTCGGAGGGGCTGGAGCGCACGTTTGCGCTGTACTACCTCAGCCGGTACGTGCTCAGCCACGAGCTCGCGCCTCTCCTGGGTCGAAGTGTGGCACCCGTGATCGTGAACGTGGCGGGGGTGGGGATGACCAAGGGAGAGATCCACTGGGACGATCTCCAGTTGGAGCAGTCGTACAGCACCATCACCGCTCAGCTCCAGGCAGGTCGTGCCAACGACCTCCTCGGTGTCGCCTTCGCCGGCCGGCCGGACAACGCCGTCCGGTACGTCCTCTACCATCCGGGTTTCACCAAGAGCGGCGATCTCACGCCTCTGCCCGCTGCCGCCCGTGTGTTCATCCGGACAGCGGCCGCACTGGGAGGCAAGAAGCTACCGTTGACCCTCAAGACGCTCGACCCGGCGAACGCCGAACGACTGTCCACGGCGACACAAGCACTGCTCACAGCACCGGGGGCGACCGCCAGCGGGGCGGCGGACTCTGCCCGGGGCTGGCACGGCGCCGAGGGCTCGCCTCGGGATGTCCGGATCCAGATGGCGCACACGCGATGGCTCGGCGGGCAGCTCGGCGAGTTCACTGCACGAGGCTCGGCACCAACACCGCGACGCAGGTGAGGGGAGTGCACATGCATGTGTCCGTTTCCGGTGAGCGAGGTGCTCGCCCGCTGCTGTTCCTGCACGGCGGCGGTGTGGCAGGGTGGATGTGGCGACCCACGACAGATCGCCTGTCCTCGAGCGCACGCATGATCGTGCCCGACCTTCCCGGGCACGGGAAGAGCTCCGGCGAGGCCTACGCCTCGCATACCCGGACGGTCAACGACCTGGCCGACATCATCGAGGGCGCCACGGACCGACCCGTCACCGTGGTCGGATTCTCCCTCGGAGCTCAGTTGGCGGTGCTGCTCGGGGCACGTCGCCCCGACCTCGTGAACGCGATCGTCGCCGTCAGCGCGCAGGCAATACCGACCAGGGCGCCTGGCCTGACCGTGAGCGTGCTCCGCGTGGCCGCGCCACTGGCGAGATACACGTGGTTCGCCACGATGCAGGCCCGCGAGCTACGGATACCGACCTCTCTCTTGGACGACTACCTGCACACCTCTCGGAACGTCTCCACGACGACGCTCACGGCTGCGGTCGGGGAGAACATCCGCTTCACGGCGCCGCCCGAGTGGGCAAACTTCCCTGGCCGCGCGCTCGTCCTGGCCGGAGCGCGTGAACGCGGCTTCATGAAGGACTCCGCTCGCACGCTCGGCGAACTGCTCCCGGGCAGCTCTGTCGAGATCGTCGACGGGTGCGGTCACGGCATCCCGCTCGAGCGACCCGACTGGTTCGCCCGACGGTTGTGGAACTTCGTCGCGCCGGCGCGGTGATCGGTTCTCACGAACTCACGAGCGCGTGGACGAGGAACGCCACCGACGAGACGGCCGCGCCAGCCAGAAGTGTGGAGGGAAGGGTGATTGCCCAGGCAAGACCGACCCGCGCTGCGCTACTCCACCGAAGCCGCCGCACCCCATCGTGCAGGCCCGTTCCCACGAAGCCGCCTGTGATGGCCTGTGTCATGCTGACCGGTGCCCCGGCCACCGAGCTGGCAATCACCGCCGTGGCGGCCGAGAGCTCGGCGGTCACGATGTGCACGGGGTGCGCACTGAGGACGTCTGCCCCTCCTCTGCCCATCCGCCGGACGCCCACCGCGGTGCCTGCCGCGAAAGCTCCTCCGATCAGCACGAAGGTCCACCAGGGAAGTTCCGCGGAGTGCCCGGTGGCCACGAAGAAGAGAACAAGGACCTTCTGCCCGTCGTTCATGCCATAGGCGAGCGACTGGAGGACGAACGCAAGCGAGTGCGTCCGAGTCACGGTGGATTGATACGAGGTAGCTCGGACCCATCGCCACAGACGCGACCCGAGGAACGCCAGGAGAAGACCGGCGAGCGGGGCGAGCACTCCGAAGCTCAGCACCCGCAGGAGGACGTGAGGGTCGATCGTCGCCCTCGCACCCAGCGCCGCACCCGTGACTCCGCCGACGAGCGCAAGGGTCAAGCTTGTCGGAATCCCACGTCGTGACAGGGCGAAGACAACGCCGGTTGCCACGACGAAGCCCAGAAGGATCACCGCGGTGGCTGCGTCTTGTGCTGGAACCAGTCCGTCGTGCAGGGCTCGCGCGACGCCGGTCGCACCGATCAGCGGAATCGCGACGACAAACGTGGTGAGGACCGCGCCACTCACAAAGACGCTGCGACGAGGAAGGCGCAGGCCGGGAGCGAGGAGGGCTCCACCGTCGTTGAGTCCGACGATGAAGGTAAAGGCAACGGCGAGAAGCAGGGCAGTGGATGACAGGGAAGCTGCTCCCTCGAGGGACGAGACGGAAGAACGGTGAACATGGCCGCCTGACCGGGCGGTGCGGGTCAGTACCCGCGCTTGACGACGCCCTCGGTCAGGGCATCTGCGGCGTCGTGGATGTGTCGCGCGACCGCATCCAGTCTCTTGATCAGCTCACGCTGCTTGAGGGACTGGGCAGTGACCGGACCGCGGAGGATGCGCACGAACTCGGCCTGATACGCCCGCGAGACCTTGCTCGCCGCCTTCTTTGCCCGTAGTGCACGCTCAGGGACCTCGCGAGGTCGTCGCCACAACGCCTGCACGGCTGAGTCGAGTCGTGCGAGTGAGTCGACGATGCTGGCGACCATCGGCTCGTAGTTTCGTCTCTGCTCGATCTTGTACAGGTCCGCTTCTCGGACGAACTCGCGCAGCGCGTCCAAGACGTCATCGACCATCCGCGAGATCCGGAACAGGTCCTCGCGGTCCAAGGGCGAGGAGAGCGACCGTGACAACTGGTCGACTAGAGCCGCGCGCATCTCGTCACCTCGGCGCTCGACATCGGCGATACGGGCGCGCGCGTCAGTCGTGCTGATCTCCTTGCGCGTCAGCGCGCTGGCCAGCCTGGCCCCCTCGCGCGCAGCTGCGACCTGCGCTGTCAAGGGCTCAGCGAGCAGCGCCGCCGAGCGCGGCAGAGGGCGAGAGTCCGCCCTCCGCCGCGCTCGGAGCGCGCGCCGGCCTGAACCACCGCGCGAGCGCCAGCGAGAGATCAGCACGTCTGGGCGCAGTTTCGCAGGCCCGTGCGCAGGTGCAGCTGCGTGCCGCCGTTGCCGTCCCAGTCGTCGACGTAGACGACGGCGAAGTAGCCGGCGCTGTCGACGCCGACCGTCGGCTCCTGTTGCGCATAGGCGGTGAAGACCGACAGCCGCGACTCCGGGAACGTGTTGGCGATCGTTCCAGCGGCGGTGATCCCAGCGCCCCAGACCTCGGTGCCGCTCTGGTAGCGCGTCAGACCGGTCGACTGCGGTGACTCGTGCCAGACCACGACCGCGCCACCGTTTCCGTCGGTCGACACGTCAGGGTGGGCCTGCCTGCCCACTCGGTCCGACTGGTACAGGGTCTGGGCGGTGACCGCGTAGCCAGCCGCGCTGTTGGTCCACCGGTAGATCGGGCTCGTCACGGTGCGCGCGGCGAACAGTGCGGTGCTGCCGGAGTAGCCGCGCACGTAGATCGCGGACTGCGGTTGGCCGTCCTGACCGGTCCGTCCCGTGTGCTGGTCTTCCCACACGACGTACCAGGTCCCGTTGTCGGCGATCGCTGTCCGTGGCATGCGCTGTTGCCCGTCCGAGAGGCTTCCCGTGTGGACCGCGATCGTCGAGCCGAACACTCCGGCGAACGTGCCGGCCTTCGCCCGGATGCTGAAGCCGCCGTTGCCGTCCTCATCGTCCTCCCAAGCGACGACGGCGGTCCCGTCGCCGGACAGGTCGAGATCCGGGCGCAGGTAGGTTCCACCAGCCACGGCCTGGACCGGAACGTCGTAGCCTCCCGTCACGGGAGTCAGCCGAGCACCGGCTGCACTGAACGCCGCGTAGCGGATCGAGGAGACACCGGTCGTCGTGATGTCTTCCCAGGCGATCGCGAAACGACCGTCGGGCAGCACCCCGATCGAAGGGTGCACCTGGTCGCCGTTCGATGCCGAGTTGACCGAGACGATCGATCCCATGACGCCGGCTGCTGTGACGGATCGTGCTCGCAGCTCGTAGCCGCCGTTGCCGTCCCTGTCGTCGGCCCACACGACGACGGCGGTGCCGTCCGGCGAGACGTCGACGTCCGGCTGCTTGTAGTTCCAGCCGGGGTCGCCGCCCGTACGCACGACGTTCTCCCAGTCCCGGACTCCGTCGATGAAACGCGCGAGCCGGATCTCGTTGCCAAGGCCAGTCCTGGACCCCGAGGAGAACACGACGTAGTTGACGTGACGTCCGGTTGAGTCGACGTACGAGGCAGCCTCCGGCTCGAGCTGGTCGCCCGCCGCGACAGCGTTGGCAGTCGAGTGCGTCGCGTCGGGGTAGTTCGTCGGTGCGATGGTGATCGCCGCCTGCTTGATCGCGTCGAAGTCGGCGACGAAGCCGTCGTAGGTCGCCGGATCGTCGATCCGCACGAGCACCTCGTCGTTCTTGACGAGGGCACCGTTCGTCCAGTTCTGAGATCCCGTGAAGACATGGCGCACGAAGGTTCCGGTCTTGCGGGACGTGCCCTGGACGAGGAAGTACTTGGAGTGGATGCTTCCGTCGGAGCACTCGGAGTTTGCGCCGGACCCGACCGTGAACCAGCTCTGGCGGCACCCGCCAGGGTTCATCGCGTAGACGGGGATCCCGCGGTCTGCCAGGAGGGGAAGCATGTCCTGGTGCTCACCACCGGCCACCTCGACCGTGCACCCTTGGTCCTTCTTGTCGCCGAGCGCGTCGATCACCTCGGGGCGGTGGGACCGCATTCCCCACATCGCCACCCGTACGACGTCGTCCGTGGACGTCGGCGAGCAGGCAATGTCGTCGATCGCCGCGGCGACGACATCGGTGCGCGCCGAGACCGGCGAGAACGACGCCGCGATCGTGCTCGCCTCCCCGGCCGAGGACGTGTTCCGGGGAGACAACCAGACGCGCGTGTTGCCGGCGTCGATATGCCCGGTTTCATAGGTCTTTGTCGAGCCGCCGGCCGAGAGCAGACGGCCGACATAGTCCCGGAATCCGTCAGCCAGTGCGACGTTCCCTACCACCGTCACCTTGTTCTGCCACATCTGCTGCTGCGGTCGGGTCGGGTTCGCCGAACCGATGACCACGACGTCTCCACGTCCATCGTCGAGCTCGCTGAAGACCCAGAACTTGCTGTGATTGATGCCCTCGCCCCCGCCGGCGCACGACGCATAGCAGCGGTGCACCCAGGACCCCGGCCCCGAGGTGGCTGTGCCGAGCGCAGTGACGAGGGCTCCTACCTCGGCTCCCGCGTCGCACGAGGCTGGATTGCCTCCGGTGCACATCTCCACGAGAAGGCGGACTGTGACGCCGCGACCGTTCGCAGCCAAGAGCGAATCGACGATTCCCTGGTCAGAGAACGTGTAGAGCGATCCGTACACCGTGGATCCTGGGACCGCTGCCTCGATGAGCTCCTCGAGCGCGTCTCGAAGTCCTGGATCCTGGTAGGCGCCGACCTCGGGACCGTTCTTCGTGGGGTCCGGCACCGCGTACTGGGCCGGCGGGACCGGGTCCAGGCGCGGCCGCAGGAACGACGTGGACATGTCGGTTCCCGGTACGGTGACGATCTCGGCGGCCGCAGGTTGGGTGAGCGCTCCCGCCACGGTGAGGAGCAGGACTGCAGCTGCGCCTGTGAGTGCGGTGCGCAAGCGTCTCGAGCGATGCGACGAGGGGGTGGCGTACGTCATCGTGTGCCTCCAATGGGTTGGACTTGTTGGGTTCGTTGAGCTGGCCCGTGCCTGTGTGGCGGCGAGGACGTGTCAGGCGACAGGGACCCGCATGATGACGTCTCGGTCTGCAGGGCCGCCCGCGACGCCGAGTCGACCGGCGCGCAAGCTGTCGTTCAGGGCTAGCTCACGGTGCAGGCCCGCGAGGGCGCGTGGGTCTTCGGGTGTCGACCAGGGATCGACCAGTCCGTCGTGGTCGACCATGACGCTCTCGATCCGGACGATCTCGCCCGGTTCTTTGAGGATGTGGAGCTGGCGTGCCTGGCTCGGCCAGTCGATCACCGCCGAGGTCGTGACCTCGAAGAAGCCACCTCCGGGACCGTGGTGCGCGGTGATCCGATTTGCGTGATGGTGCCCGTTGAGCCAAAGGATGACGCGGGGGTGGGTCGCGGCGAGCGAGATGACCTGTTCGGCGGAGATGGCGTCGCGAGAGAGAGCGCAGCCGTCGAACGTGTTGTCCATCGAACGGCTCGCGTGGTGCGATGCGAGGATCAGGAACGGTGCGTCGGGGCCGCGTGCGAGGTCGAGCTGGTGCCGCAGCCACTCGTACTGATCGGCGTCGACGGTCCCGTCCCAGTGGCCGCGCAGGTTGTCTGTCGAGAGCATCAGCACACGGATCCTCCCGTCGAGGTCGTAGGCGTAGTACGGCCGGACGGACCGCTCGAATCCGTGTCCGGCAGGTCGTGCGTCGTGGCGAAAGTGCGCGTCGACGAAGTCGGTGGGGCGCACGAACCGGCGTCGTGAGAAGGCGGTGACCTCGGCGGAATCGCCGCTGAACAGGCGTGCCGGATCGGTGAGGTAGGTCAGGAGCGGGTCGGTCGGGACGTCGTGTGGCAACCGCAAGGGCTTCGCGTCGCCGACGGCGAGGTGTTCCAGCTCCTCGAGACGCGCGCAAGACCCTCCGACCAGAAGGTCGTGGTTGCCCGCGCAGGCGAGCCAAGGGTGCCCGAGACCGTCGCTGCGGATGGGCTGCGCCGCGGTATCCAGAAGCCCTGGCCACGACGGGAAGCCCCACAGCCGCTTGTACCGGTCGCTGACTGCCTCCGGTGTCCAGTACCAGTCGTCAGCGAAGCCGGGGTCCTGGACACCCTCGTACCGTCCCGCTGGCCAGAGGTCGACGACTCCGCCGTCCAGGAGGTTGAGGTAGGCGTCGAGCTCGTTGTGCTGGGCGTTGTCGATGTTGTCGCCGGTGACGATGCACAGGTCGGTCTCGAGGGACGCCAACGTTCGTACCATCGATGCCGCGGCGTGACTGGTGAGAAGCTCGTGCGGTCGAAAGACCCAGTCCACCAGCCCGCCCCAGCGCGGGTCACCACCCCCGTCTCGCATGGCGAACTCGAGCCGTGCAGGACTCCCGACATCGGCGAGGTGCAAGTCGCTCAGATGGGTCAGGGTGGCGACGTGGTGCGCCTGGGCCGAGGACCTTGAGGTCAGGTCGGCACGAGACAGGGCGCTCGCTCGGGGTGCCTGCCGAAGCCCTCGGTACTCCCCCAGTTCCCCGGTTGCCCGGATGGGTCCTGGTTCGATGGCCACGGTCACTTCACCGCCCCCTGCGTCAGGCCCCGGACGATCTGGCGCTGGAACACGTAGAGGATGACGAGCATCGGGATCACCGCGAGGACCACACCGGCCAGGACGACGTTCGGTGTCCGCTCGTCCACGGAGCTGAGCTGGGACAGGCCGATCTGCAAGGTCTGCATCTTCGGGGTGTTGGTGACCAGGAGCGGCCAGAAGTACTGGTTGTACGTCACGATGAAGGTGTAGATCGCGAGCGTGCTCAGGGCCGGCTTCGACAAGGGCACCAGGATCGAGACGACGAACCTGAGGTGCGAACTGCCTTCGACTCTCGCCGCTTCGTAGAGCTCACGCGGGAACGAGAGGAAGAACTGGCGCATCAAGAAGATGCCGAAACCGGATGCGAGGAACGGCAGGAACAGGCCCGGATAGGTGTTGAGCAGTCCCCATCCCGAGATCGTCAGGTAGTTCGGCAGGATTGTCGCCTCGGCCGGGACCATGAGCGTCGCCATGGTGAGGCCGAACACGGCCTTCTTGTAAGGGAAGTCCAGGAACGTAAATGCGTACCCGGCCAGCACGGAGGTGATCAGCACTGCTGCGACGACGGAGCATGCGACGACGATGCTGTTGAGGTATTGCCTGGCCAGGGGGACCGACTCGAACACCCGGCCAAAGCTCTCGACGTTCACGCTCGTGGGAATCAGGGCAGGTGGGAAGCGTGTGAGGTCCTGGTAGTTCATCACGGAGCCGGCGATCGCGTAGTACAGGGGGAAGACGACGACAGCCGTGAGCGCGGTGAGGCCGACGATGACACCAAGGCTGCGGAGCCGGCTCATCCGTAGAACACCTTCTTCTGGAGGAATCGGAACTGGACCACCGTGACGATGAGCACGAGGGACATGAGAACGACGGCCTTCGTGCTCGCCATGCCGTAGTCGGAGGCGCCGAACGCAAACGCGGACTGATAGAGGCTGTAGACGAGGGTCGTGGTTGCCCCGTCCGGGCCGCCTTGGGTGAGAATGTTGATCTCGCCGAAGGTCTGCAGAGAGTTGATCGTGCAGATGACCAGCAGGAAGAACATGCTCGGAGTGATGAGCGGCAGGATGATCGAGCGCAGCATGCGCCACTGGCCCGCACCGTCGAGCGCAGCGGCCTCGGTGACCTCGGTGGGGACCGCCCCCAGACCGGCGGACAGAACGAGCATGCAGTAGGCGAGGTCGCGCCACACGATGACGATCGCGAGGCTGAGGAGCGCCCAGCGAGGATCGGTGAGCCAGCCGATCTGCGCGATGCCGAGGCGGTCGAAGATCCCGTTGAACACCCCGACGCTCGGGCTGTAGAAGATGTCGAACAAGACGGCCGCCGCGGCGGCCGAGAAGGCGAACGGGGTGGCCATGAGGGTGCGGAAGACCCCGATCCTGCGGGTCTTCGCCTGAAGCGAGAGCGCGAGAACGAGACCTACGCTGATACTGGGCACGACCGTGAGCACGGCAAACAGGAGCGTCGTCAGCAGAACCTTGCGCAGACCAGGGTCGCTGAACATGCGGGCGTACTGCTCGAGTCCCACGAACTGACGGGGACGGCCGAACATGTCGGTCGCGTGCACGCTCAGCCACAAGGTGCGTGCCAGTGGCACGAAGACGAAGACCAGGAAGATGGCCAGCGGGATGGCCAGGAAGAGCGCGGCGACGAGCTGGTCTCGGCGTCGACGAGATCGCCGCCACGATCCACCCCGTGCAGGCTGCGTCGCGAGAACGGGTTCTTTGGCGGGGGCGGCGGTAGTCACGTCAGCGCCTCCGCCGCCTCGAGCCACGCGTCTCGAACGTCGTCGATCAGCGCTGAGGGGGCGACGAGAAGCCCGTCCTGGGGGACTGGCTCGGTCTCGTCATGTCGGCCGCGGACGCTGAGCCCGCCCTCGGTCGCGATGAGCAGACCCGCCGCCACGTCCCAAGAGTTGTAGCGGCCAGGCAGGATGCACACGGGTGCTCGGCCCAGTCCAGCGCTGGCGAGCGCGAGTGCGCACGAGCCCAGGATCCGGACCGTTGCGGTCCGGTCGGTCGCCCAGCGCAGAAAGGATTCCATGCCGTCCCATGCCCGGTGCCCGGACCACTCGGTGAGCAACACGTTCCCGGCGAGGTCCTCAGCCACGACCGGCTTCTGAGGCGTCCCGTCCAGATGCACCCCATGGCCGCGCGCCGCGGTGATCGTCTGCCCGCGGTAGACGTCCTGCACGGCCGCCGCGACGGGCCCGGTGTGGTCGACGACGGCTATGCTCACCGCAACGTTGCCCAGTCCGTGCAGGAAGTTGGTCGTCCCGTCGATGGGATCGATGTGCCAGGCGTGGGCAGCCTCGTGCGCGCCCGGAGTCACGCCGAGCTCTTCGCCGACGATCGCGTGACCGGGGTACCTGGCCGTGATCGCTTCCCTGAGCCAGGCCTCCACTGATCGGTCGATCGGGGTCACCCAGTCGGCCGCACTGGACTTCGTCGTCGCCTCGCCCTTGTCGAAGGCTGCCGAACGGATCAGGTCTCCAGCACCGCGTGCCAAGTCCGCAGCAAAGTCCACGAGTTCCGTTCTTGGGCCGTGCTTCGCCTCGGTCATGCCACCTCCCGACGCGGCAGGCCGAGCGCGGGGATGTTGTTCGAGATGATCCCGGTGGCGCCCAGACTCATGGCCCTTTCGAGGTCGGCGGGCGTGTCGACGCAGTAGGTCCACAAGGAACACCCGTAATCCCTGACCTGCGCGGCAGTGGTGGAGTCGACGCGATCCCACGGAAGGTTGAGCGCGATCGGACGGATCGCCGTGACGAGGTCGGTGGGATCGCGCTCGAGGTCGTGGGACAGGACGATCTCGGCGTCGGGAAGTGCGCGCCGGACCTGCGTGAGGACTTCGGGTTCGCCGATGAAGCGTGCGCGGTTGGCCGCGCCCGCGGCCTTCAGCTGGTCCATCACGTGGTGGACGCCGTCGCCGTTCTTGAGGTCCACGATGAGTTCCAGGTCTACCGCGCCGGCCACCTCGGCGAGTGTCGGGACGTGCGCGTCGCCACCGTCAGGTCGTAGGCGCGAGATCTGCTCGTGGGTGAGGTCTTCGGGGCGCTCATCCCGATCCCAGATGCGATGGAAGGTTCGATCGTGGAGCAGGACAGGAACACCGTCTGACGACAACCGCACGTCGATCTCGACGGCGTCCGCCCCCTGCGCCTGTGCCGCGCGCACGGCCTCGACGGTGTTCTCCACCTCCGTCGACGGGGCACCTCGGTGCCCGACGATGACTACCATTTCACTCCCTTGCTGGTTGGTGTGCGAGATCCCGCTCAGTCGACGGTGGCGTTGTAGCTGTTGATGATGGTGGCCATGGAGCTCTGCGCGTCCGCGACCGCGGTCGCGGGGTCAGCCGACCCGTTCACGCTTGCCTCGATCGCGTCGTTCATGGCGTCACGGGCCTGGGGCATGGTGCCCAGCAGGCAGCCGGTGCCGGTGGACTCAGCGAGCTGGTCGCCGGCAACGGTGAAGGCCGGGAACTCCTCGGTGACAGCCGCAAGCGCGTCGGTCTCGGAGGAAGCGACGTTGAGCGGGACGTAGCCGGTCTCGGCGGCCCACCGACCCTGAACGTCCGGGGAGAGCAGGTACTCCTGGAACGCGGCAGCCGCTTCCAGCTCGCGCTCGTCGGAGTCCGCCATCGTCCACAGCGCAGCGCCACCGTTGAAGACGCCGCCCGCGGAACTGCCATCGGGACGGACGAAGTCGAGAACCTCGACGTCGAAGTCGGACTCGCGGATCATGTCGCGCAGGTTCGCGGACGTGAAGGGGATCATCGCGGCGCGCCCAGCCTGGAAGGCGGCGGCGGCGTCGGTGTTGTTGCGCCCGACGTTGAGGATGCTCCCGTCGGCAACGCCGCCAGCCCATCCCGTGATGATGTCGCGCACCACGTCGTTGTCCCACTCGACACTGGTAGCCCGGGTGTCTCGCCCGTTGCCCCCGTCGCAGTAGCCCATGCCACCGGCGGCGAGCATCTGCTCCACGAACCAGCCCTCGACGGGCAACACCATGCCGTAGCGGCTGGTCTGCGACCCGTCCCGTACCGTCAGCGTCTCCGCGAGAGCGAGGACCTCACCCCACGTCTCGGGTCGCTCGTCTCCCAGCCCGGCTTCCTCGAGTGCGCCACGGTTGATGTACAGCAGAGGAACCGACGTGTTGAACGGCAGCGCCTGCAGGGTCTCGTCGACGGTGAAGTAGCCAGCGATCGAGGGGTCGACGTCGTCGAGCGCGACTCCGTACTGGTCCGCAAGCTCTTCGAAGGGGATGGTCGCCTCGGTGTCGACCATGATCTGAGTCCCGATCTCGAAGACCTGGACGAGCGTGGGGCTCTGCCCCGACTGGATCGACGCCTTGAGCTTGGTCAGGACATCGTTGTACTTGCCCTGGAACACGGCCTCCACGACCACGTCGTCCTGGGAAGCGTTGAAGTCGTTCACGATCGCTTGGAGCGCTTCGCCGTTCTTCCCCGACATCGCGTGCCAGAAGGTGATCGGCTGAGCCAGCCCCCCGTTGTCGTCACCACCGCTCTCGGGGCTCTGCGAGCAACCGGCGGCGACCAGAGCGATCGCCACCGCGCTGGTCCAGAGTGCAAGCCTTCGTCGTGCCATGGGTGTCCTCCTTTGGACAAGCTGGTCGGCCGAGTGAGGCGCCCGGCCACGGGCTGCGGCGCACTGAAGCGCAGTGGCATTGAAGCAGAGAAGCGCGCGAGTAAGCAACAGTATGATGATAATTCACACGGCCTTGAGGGTGCAGAAGTCCGCTAACAGGGCGCTGACCTGCCGAAATAAGGCAACTGCGTGCCGTCGAGACTCACATCTACTTGATAGTTCGACGTCCTAGCGTGCTATAACTTGGGTCCCGACGAAGAGAGGAGCTACCGCCTTGACCGGGTCCGCGATCAGTGACGATCTCTATGCAGGCATCGATGTGGGCACCCAGGGCGTCCGAGTTGTCGTCACGGACGCTCTTGGCGACGTCCGTGGCATCGGGCGGGCGCCACTCGCCAGTCGTCGTGCCGGCGACTTGCACGAGCAGGACCCGACATCGTGGTGGACCGCGGTCGCCGCGGCGTGCCGGCAGGCATGCTCCTCGGTGCACGGACGGATCCGGGCCGTGTCGGTCTGCTCGACGTCCGGCACGTTCGCCCTGCTGGACGACGGCGAGCCGTCGACTCCCGGACTCATGTACAACGATCGCCGCGGACTCCCTTACGCGGCCGCGGTGCGTGACGCCGGTCGAGAGCTTTGGGACGCTCTGGGATACCCGATGCAGGGAGTCTGGGCACTTCCGCGGCTCGTGGCTGCACTTGCGGATCCTGGACCCCGGCGCCTGTGGGACTCGGGCGACCTGCGGCTTGCCCATCAGGGCGACTTCATCAACGAGCGGTTGGTCGGCGAGATCGTGCCCACCGACTGGGCCCAGGCGCTCAAGACCGGGTACGACGTTGAGCACCTGCGCTGGCCGACTGAAGTCTTCGGCGAGCTCGGGGTCTCGGCGGACGGCCTCCCGCCAGTTGTCCCTCCTGGGACGGTGATCGGGACGGTACACGCGGAGGCAGCGGAGGAGACCGGGCTCCACGCCGGCGCGCTCGTCGTCGCAGGGACCACCGACAGTTGTGCCGCACAGATTTCAGCGGGCGCGCTCGAACCCGGGCACTGGAACTCTGTCCTCGGGACGACGCTTGCGGTAAAGGGCGCCTCGGAGCACCGGATCGCGCTTCCCCTGCATGGCGTCTACTCCCACCGGTCACCCGTCGATGGGTGGCTGCCCGGCGGGGCATCGAACGTGGGTGCTGGATTCCTGGCCGAGCACTTCGGTGATGACGTGGGCCACAACCGCGACCGCGGCGCCGCACGATATGAACCAACCACCGGCGTGGTGTATCCCCTCGTGGGCGTCGGCGAGCGCTTCCCGTTCGAGTCCTCGTCGATCACCGCGTTCAGCACCATCAGCGGGTCGGCCAAGGACGAGCGCTATGCCGCGGCGCTCCAGGGCATAGCTTTCGTGGAGCGGCTTGCCTACGACCTGCTGCGCGCGCATGGAGCGAGCCTCGTTGGACCGCTCAGCGTGACGGGAGGGGCGACACGCTCTCGCTACTGGCTCGGCCTGCGCGCGGCCGTCCTCGACCACCCGGTTCGGCTCCCGCGCGAACCGCAGCCTGCATTCGGCATGGCTGTGGCTGCCCGGGGCGCGCATCGCGGTCAGACGGTCGTGGAGAGTGCCAAGGAGATGGTTGGTCATCACCCGGTGATCGATCCGGAGCCTGGCCGTGCCGCAAGGATGAACGACGGCTACCTCGGTTTCGTGGAGGAGCTGGTCGCGCGCGGCTACCTCCGCTCAGGTTCTGCGGAGAGGACGCCGGCGTGATCGAGCTTCTCCTCGCCCGTCACGGGCAGACTCCCTGGCATCACGGAAACCGGTACGCCGGCTCTTCAGACATCGGCCTCGACGACGTCGGGCGCGCCCAGGCCGAGCGCCTTGCTACGGCGATGGCCGCTCGCGGCGTCAGCGATCTTGCGGCGAGCACCTTGCGCCGGGCGCAGGACACGGCTAAGGCCGTCACCGAGAAGACTGGCCACACGGCCACGGTACTGAGCGAGCTGCGCGAGATCGGATTCGGCGTCGCGGAAGGTCGCACCCTCGCACAGATGCGTGAGGCGCTTCCCGGGGCGACCCGAGCGTTCGAGGCCGACCCGGTCAAGCATCACTGGCCCAACGGCGACGACCCCTCAGACCGGGTTCGTGAGGCGACCACCGCGCTGTCCGACTGGGCAGCGCAGTGCGGCCCTCGACCACTCGCGATCGCCCATAGCACGATGATTCGTCTGATCGTCTGCCACGTCCTGGGCATCTCTCTTGGGGAGTACCGTCGGCGACTGCCCAGGCTCGAGCCCTGCGCGGTGACGACGCTCGGGCTTTCCGCCGACGGCACCTGGTCGCTCATCGCCTACAACCAGTCACTAGGAGACCATGATGTCCTACGCGCACCCCGATGACGGTGCCCCGCCACGCGCGCAGCGGCGCAAGTCCCAGCGCCAGGCCGAGATCACCGAAGTCGTCTTCGAGAAGGGGCAGGCGTCCGCGGCAGAACTCGCCGAGCGTTTCGGCGTGAGCATCATGACGGTGCATCGTGACCTCGATGCGCTGGCCGCTCAGGGGATCGTGCGCCGCTACCACGGCGGCGCGGCGGCCCAGCGCAGCAGCATCTTCGAGCCCGACGTCACCTACCGGATGCGCCTGAGCACCAGCGCCAAGCAGCAGATCGCCAGCACCGCGATCACCCACGTTGCGGCCGGGTCCGGGATCATGCTTGACGACTCAACCTCAGCACTCGCTCTGGCCCGCCTGCTGCCAGGTGTTCCCGACCTGACGGTCGCGACTAACTTCGTCGACATCATCGAGGAGCTCGGAGCGACCGAAGAGCTTCGGCTCATCGGTCTAGGCGGCGAGTACTCGCCCACGCACCGGTCCTTCCTTGGGCACGGCTGCATCGACGCGGTGCGTGCGCTGCGTGTGAACACCCTCTTCGCCTCCACCTCAGCGATGAGCGTGGACGGCTCGTTCCACCAGGAGCCCGCGATCGTCGCCGTGAAACGCGCCATGATGGAGGTCGCGGATCGGCGAATCCTCTTGATGGACCACTCGAAGCTCGGCCGCAAAGCGCTCCACCGCGTATCGGACGCATCCGACTGGGACCTCGTCATCGTCGACGCCGGCACACCGGACGCGCTGGTCGAGGACCTCGCGCAGGCGGGCGCCAACGTCGTCGTCGCCCGGGGCCAATGATGGGAATCGTCATCGGCGTCGACGCCGGCACGACCATCACCAAAGCCGCGGCGTTCTCGCCGGACAGGCCTACGGTCGTCACGTCCAGGGCCACTCGGGTCGAGCACACCTCGAGCGACCGCTATGAGCAACGGCAGGAGGACGTCTTCGACTCCGTCGTCGCCGTGCTCAGCGATCTCGTGACCGTCCTGGGAGACCGGGCCCGCGATGTGGTCGCCGTAGGCGTGACCGCCCAGGGCGACGGCCTGTGGCTGACCCGCGAGGACGGGACCCCCGTCCGCTCGGCGATCTCCTGGATGGACGGGCGGGCCCAAGGAATCGTCGCCGAGTGGGAACGCGATGGCACCCACGCCGAGCTGTTCCACACCACCGGCAGCGCCCCGTTCGCAGGGTCAACACCCGCGCTGCTCGCCTGGGCCGCCCGCGAGGAACCAGACACACTCAAGATGGCTCGCAGGGCATGGCACTGCAAGGACATGATCGCCGCCCAGCTCGCCGGAATCCGCTCCACGGACCACTCCAACGCTGTCCTGTTCGACATGCACCGCCGCGAGCCATCCGCCGCGCTGTTCGACCTGCTGGGCATCCCCGACGCCGAGCAACTCGCATCCCCGGTGACGAGCACGCCGACCGGCGGCCTCCTGCCCGAGATCGCCTCACGTACCGGCCTCACGGCCGGCATACCCGTCGTGTCCGCCCCCTACGATCTCGTCGCCAGCGCGATCGGCGCGGGGGCTTCCGAGGTCGGCGACGGCCTGCTGATCGTCGGAACGACCCTCGCCTGCGAAGTCCTGGCGTCCTCCCTTCCCCAGGACGAGGAGCCTGTCGGCCTTACCCTTGCCACCGCGGACCCAGACCGGCACTGGCGCGCCATGCCAGCGATGGTCGGGGCCGCGACGCTCGACTGGGCGCTGGGCCTGGTGGGTCACACGATCCAGGACATCCCCCGCCTCCTGGAAGAGCGCCCCACAACCACCGCCCGGGCGCTGCCCTTTCTCGCCCCGGCCGGTGAGCGAGCTCCGTTCCGCGATCCGCGCGCGCGGGGCCGTATCGACGGACTGACGCTGCACACCTCGGCAGCCGACATCGTCCGAGCGGTCGTGGAAAGTCTCGGCTACAGCGCACGCAGCTGCCTCGAGAGAGCCGGACTCTCGGGACGCCTCCTCGTGTGCGGTGGCGGCTCACGCGGTCCGCTCGCACAAGCATTCGCCGACGTCTTGGGGCGTCCCATGGAACAGTGCACCGCTCCCGAGGTCGGCGCCCTCGGTGCCGCGATCCAGGCTGCTCACGCCACCGGGACGCCGGTGCCGCCCCCCTCGGAGACCACGACCATCAACCCTGGGCACGGCAGCACCCAGCACTACGAACGCGGCTACTCGACCTACCTCCGGGACGTCCGCTCGGCCCGGACTCTTTGGGCAGACGTCACCGACTGAGAGGACATCATGAAGATTCTGACTGCAGGCGACGGCTTCGTCACGAATGCGCTGCTCGCGCAAGAGCTCGGCTCCCGAGTACCCGGGGCCGAGATCCACACCCTCGAGCTTCCGTGGCCGAGCGTGCCGTTTGGACCGGTCGCCGAGGTCAGCGAGGCATCGGGCACGCAAGAGAGCCTGATCGCGGCTCTCGAAGGCATCGAGGTCCTTGTCACACAGATGGCGCCGATCACGCGCCGCGTACTCTCTTCAGCACCCGACCTCCGCCTCGTCGTCGTGTGCCGCGGCGGCCCCGTGAACGTCAACCTTGATGCCGCCCGCGAGGCCGGGGTCCAGGTCCGCACCACGCCGGGCCGCAACGCCCCCGCGGCAGCCGAGCACACCATCGCTCTGATGATGGCGGCGCTGCGCAACATCCCCGAGCTGGACAGGAGCATGCGCGCGGGCGAGTGGCGCGGCGGTGACTACCAGATCGAAGCCTGCGGCAGCGAGCTCGCAGGCGCTACCGTCGGGCTGATCGGGTACGGCGCCATCGGTCGACGCGTCGCACGCATCCTGAGCGCCTTCGGCGCCCGCGTCCTCGTGCACGATCCCTACGCCGAAGTGATCGAGTACGGCGAGCAGAGTGACCTCGACGGCATGCTGCGACAAGCTGCAGTCGTCAGCCTGCATGCCCGCCTGACTGACGAGACGCGGCACATCATCGATGCGGCAGCACTGCAGCGCATGCGCCCAGGCGCGGTCCTCGTCAACACAGCCCGAGGCGGCCTCGTCGACCAGGACGCGCTCGTCACAGCGCTTCGTACAGGGGGGCTCGGCGCCGCCGCAGTCGACGTCTATGATCCCGAGCCGCCAGCGGTCGACGACGCGATCCGTCAGGCACCTCGACTCGTCATGACGCCCCACCTGGCGGGGGCGACGCGTCAGACCGCTGAGCGCGCGGCCGCGCTCAGCGCCGACGCCGTGCTCTCCTACACCAGCGAAGTCGCGCGACGCGGATGAGATCGAGTGCCCGTGGGCCGATGATCGCGACCAACTCGCCCCAGGGCCAGGAACGAGGCACCGCGGTTCCAGCGGACTTCGACCGGTTCTGGTACGAGTCCCTCAGGCTGCTCCCCCGGTCACCCCTGGTCGAGGCCATGCCCCATGAGACCGGGCTGGCCGCGACAACGACATTCGACATGACTATCGCAGGAGCACACCGCAACCCCATCAAAGGATGGCTCCACCTTCCGAAAGATGCACCCCTTCCACTTCCCGCGGTCGTCCAGTTCAACCCCTACGGTGCCGGCCGCGGACATCCGCTCGCGCCATCTCTCTGGGCGTCGGCCGGATATGCACACCTGACGATGGACACGCGAGGACAAGGCAACGCGCTTTCCCCCGGAGACACCGCCGACCCCCTCGGGGGCACCGGGCCTGAGACCGCCGGCTTCCTCACCCGCGGCCTTGGCTCCGCCCGCACCATGTACTACCGGCGCGTCTTCGCCGACTGCGTCCAAGCCGTGCGCGCGCTGCGGGAGCATCACGCCGTGCGGGCTGATGCGGTGTTTCTCACCGGGAGAAGCCAAGGCGGCGGCCTCGCACTAGCAGCGGCGGGACTGGTCCCGGACGTGGCCGGCGTACTCGCGGACGTCCCGTTTCTCTGCGACATCCCCCAAGCGATCCGCATCGCCGAACGCGGCCCCTACCTCGAGCTCCTCGACCACCTCCGCGCGTACCCTGACTCGCAGGCTGACCTCCTCTCTCGCCTGGCGTACGTGGATGTCGTCGCACACGTCCGAGCGGCAACCGCCCCTGCACTCTTCAGCGTCGCGATGCGCGACGACGTGTGCCCACCGAAGACCGTGCTCGCCGCGTACCGCGCCTACAAGGGCCCGAAGGAGCTGGCTGTCTACGAGTTTCACGGCCACGAGGGAGGACAGTGGCGCCACGAGGAACGCAAGCTCTCATGGATCCGAGAACGCGTCTCGGCGCTGAGCTCGTGATCAAGGGCCTTGGCGATCGGTGAGAAGCACCTCTCGGCGCACCGAACGAGGACCGGGTTCCGTGAAGGTTGCCGTCCCACCCCGGCTCCCACCCCGTCCTCGCGCGCGCTCGGAGCGGTGATCTACTCGAAGGCGCCAGGGCGACGCCGTACCGCGTCGCCCTGGCGCCAGCTATCGCGCAGCCTGGCTGATTTCCGTGCCCGCGGGAGTCGATCGCGAGACCTGCAGGCTCCTGATCCTGGTCAGTACACCTAGAGCTGGTCCGAGGCCGGGACGTTCGGCCAGATCAGGTCTCCCACGACGAGCCCGCTCGGACCATCTGCCAGCAGCCTGAGCAGGCTCCCTTCGACGTCCGCACGTGCCGGAGGCATCGTCACCGTGACCGTGTGGGGGTGTGTCAGATCGATCGTCATGCGCTGCTCCTTCGGTGGGTACTCGCTAGGACCCGCGAGCCCGTTCCTGCGGTTCGCTCGCCCGGCAGATGCCGCCAGTGCTTCATTCATTCATGCCTGCGTTCATGCATGAACTCGTTCGCCACGTGTTCACCGTGTTGATCATGCACTCGGGTTCATACATGCATGCGTTCATGCATGCGTTCATGCATGCGTTCATGCATGCGTTCCTGCATTCATTCTTGTCGGACTTCTTATCTGTGTTCATGCATGAACGGCTTCATGAGGCGTTTCATGCAAGTTTGCCCAGCGGCGGTCACTTCATGCTTGACTGCATGTCTTCATACATGAATGAACCCGTTCATCTACACAGTCATGCATACATGAAGGCATGAACCCGCGCGCGGATGCACCGGACTGCTAGCGCAGGGCGTACTCACACGCGAAGCAGCCCAAGGGCACGGATCATTCATTACTTCATGAACGCATGAACGCCGGCACGGCGCGGGCGATGCCGCGGCGTGCCGGCGCTTGCAGCGAGAGGGAGGCTACCGAAGGCCGACCTTTCGCTCTGAGACTTCGAGCATGTAGTCCAGCGCCCGGTTCGTGAGGCTCGTCGTTGACTCCCCGGAGACAGCCGAGTAGAGCTTCAGGCGACGACGAAGATCAGGACTAAGGCGGGTGGAGAAGGGGACGAGGGCCGCATCGTCGTTGCGTCCGAGTACGGGTTCGAATCTGGGATCGGTCTCTTCGAGGGAAGGGGCAGGAGCGGACTGGCGCCGTGTCCGCGGCTTCGCCGTACCATCCCGCGCCGGCGTGCGTGCCGGAGTGAGAGGCAACGGAGTCACTGCAGGCGGTGCGCCCTGTTCGTTCTCAACCTCGTCCTCGAGGGAACTCATGTCGCCGGTTGAGTTCCCGCTCGGCTCTGCGCCGAGTTCGGGCTCAACGACCTTCATTGCAGCCTTGTCGTCACCCTCGGCGACGTGGTTGACGGTGTCATCGCTCAGAACACCATCATCGTCCGTGGCTGACGCCTCAGCGGTGGCGGCTGTCACTTGAGGCACAGACGAGTCCTGCGATCCGTTCTCGATGTCCGTCGAAGGGATCTCCGGGGCCGGCTGGCCAAGGACGACGTCCAGTGCGGTCCTCTTCTGCATCCGTGGCTTCGGCATCAGTTCGTCCCCCTCTTGCCATCGGCCAACGCCTTGGCGTGCTCGCCAAACAGGTCCGAAAGGACCTTCGCGCCGTCGTTCTTCAGTTCATGCAGTGGCAGCTGCTCGCTTGCGACCTCTGCCGCAGCCACACGCTGCGGGATAACGGGCTGCATGACTAGTCCGCCCACGGTCTCGTTGAGTTCTGTGATGCGGTAGCGGTGCTCGTTTGTCCTACGGACCATGTTCACCATTACTCCGAAGAGCGTGAGCGACGGGTGCGGTCCTTGTCGGATCCCCTCAAGTGTCGTCAGGAATCGGTCGAGGCCTTCCGAGCTCCAGGGCTCGGGGATTGTTACGGCGATCACCTGGTCTGCCGCGAGCAGTCCTGACACCGTGCATGTCCCCAGGTCAGGCGGCAGGTCGATGATGATGTCGTCGTACTTCGAGAGCAGGTCGGCGTTGTCCCGCAGGACCTTCTGAAGCCGGAATGCAGCCATCACGTCCGGGTCGCGCTCGAGTGTCTGGATCGTGTCGGAGCCCGGGACTACGTCGATACCCTCCCACTTCGACTTCTCGATCGCGTCCGACAGGTGCGCAGGAGCCTTGGCTCGCAGGACGTCCTCGATCGTGATGTCGCCTTCAGCCCCTACTGTCGAGGACGCTGACATCTGCTGATCGAGGTCGATCAGCAAGCATGACCTGCCGAGACGAGCGAGCTCGCTCAGCAAGCACAGCGACACCGTGGTCTTCCCGACACCACCCTTCTGGTTGCCGAGCGCGGTCGTCGTCGTCATCGGGTACCTCTCTCAAGTTGCCCAGGACGTCCTGCGAACGTCTGGTTGTGGCTGTTTGCATGAATGTATGAAGTCATGACCGGCGGCCACACTTCATGACGCGCTTCATGTCTGTGTTCATGAATGAAGATCGCAGCGGCCTCGGCCGGCATCTCAGGCCACCTCCATCGCGAGGAGCGCATCAGAACTGGGGGAGTGCACTTCGTCCCAGTCGGAACCCTCGTCCCAGGCATCCTCGAACCGCGCGAGCCACGCGCGCCAGGCGGCCCGCTGTGCGCGATGGCGGCGCATCTGCTCGTAGATTGCCTCGAAGACGTCGAGGTGCTCCGCGACTCGCCCGAGACGCTCAGGGAACGCTCGGAGACCGTCGCTACTGCGCTCGACGAGGTCCCACGCAGTGAGTAGGTCGACGCTCGTGTGAACGGCTCGTCGCGAGATACCGGTAACAGACACGAGCTCTGTAATCGAGGAGGCGCGGCCCTGTTCGAGGGCCTCGAATACGAACGCGCTCACGTGACCGAGCTCGCGGAAGGCAGGCCGCAGCGAGAAGATCTTGCCTCTCTGCCACCGCAGACGCTCCGCACTCTCCCGAAGGTCGCTGGGGAGTGTCAGCTCGTACAGATCCGCCATCTCACCGCGGCCCGGTTCGATGAGGTCGATCCACCCGACTCGCTGCAGTTCGTGGAGCAGCACGGAGACAGTCGTGTAGTCCGCTCCGCAGGCTTCCGCCAGTGATCTGCATCCGAAACCGACGTACTTGCTCCCACTCTTATGTGCAGCCTCACCGATCGCGCGGAGCAGGAAGCGTGCGGTGTACCAGTGTCGACCGGGGAGACGGACCACTTCGTACGTGGAGACCGCTGCTCGCCAGGTCCGGATCCAGCCGTGGTCAGTGCCCCCCTGTGACACAAGGACGCTTGTGTTGGAGATGTGCACAGTGTGATTCCGCAGCTCAGTGCCGGCTTCGGCGTTCTGTGGTGTGCGCGCGATGAAGGCCTGTGCTTTGAGCCAGTCGGCGCGCAGCGAGGCCGGCCGTCGGCTGGGGGAGTAGCGCGCGTACATCCCGGCGAGAGCAGGCCACGTGCCGTCGCTGATGCGGCGCTGGACGTCCGTGATGTCCCAGCCGGCGCGGACACATGCGGTGATCACGGCCTGGCGGGCAGCTGAGGGAGAGTCGTATCTGCCTGCGTCCCACATTCCGTTGCGGGCGATCGCCGCGACGCGGGCGGAGAGCTTGTCCGAGGCCGTGCCCTGGGGGGACGCGCCTGCCTCCGGCGCGGCCGCGAGGTCGGCTCTTTGAGCGCGCACGGCGGCGATGTCGGCGGCGAGCATCCCGCGCAGCTCGGCTAGCGTGGTCGGCGTGTTGGGGCGCCGCAGCATGTCGACGGCGCTGGAGAGGCTCGAGGTGAGCGTCTGGTGGCCTCCCGCGCCGTGGGCTGAGCCCGGGGTGCGGATGCAGCCCGTGCGTACGCTGCGGTGCGGGCCGGGGTCGAGAGTCGGAGCATGACGAGCCAGGGCCTCGACGATTTCACGTGCGACCTCGAAGGGCAGGCGCTTGGCGAGCGGGACGTAGATGTGTCGTCCGCCCGTCGGCGCAATGTCAGCGAATGCTCGCAGCCCCGCCACCGCGAGGATGCGCTGCAGGACCGCCTCGTCGCGCTCGACATCGGCTGCCCCGTGGCGGCCCTTCGCGTCGAGGTCGAGAAACAGAGCCTGGCAGCAGCCGTCGTCGCCATAAACCCGCACCGCGGCGGGGCTGAGGGGTCGTGCGAGCGTCAGCTTGCGCTCACCGCGGGTGGGGTAGTCGACGCTGCGGTCGGCGCGGACGGTGCCAATGCGTACTCGGGCGCACCCTGCGAGCAGGTGCGCCGTATCCGCCCATTGCTCGTCCGGCGAACCGGCGCGCGGGTGCGCGGGTGTCGCCTGTGAGGGCTCTGAAACGGTCGGCGACGACACGCCGAGGTAGGCGTGATCGCGCCCCGTCGGGGCGGTGGGTATGATGGCTCCTGTTCTTAGGTAGAGAACCACCCCGGTTTCCAGCCGCCAAGCAAGTCGCCGGAAGTGGTTCGATCTGGTGGCCCGTCCCGCAAGGGACGGGCCACTTTCTTATGCCGGTAGACGCATCGCCTCCGGCGCGTAGCGCGTACGGGGGGCAAGCACCGAGTCGGCGTCACGCGTAATTCCATGCCACGCCATGACGGCCGCGACGATGTACTCCTTGTACGTCATCCCCTGTGTACATGAGCGTGATCGCACAAGGTCACCGATGGGTCGTGCTGGCCTTGTCGTGAACTTGACGTTCTCGGCCCAACCAGATGCCGGAGCCGTCTCCCAGTGGCCGACGCCGGCCTCGTCGAGCATCTCCTGGATGCGGCCTGCGAAGGGCGCCCGGGTCTCGACAGGAGACAGCCACGGCATCCCGAACTGCTCAGCGAGGACCGCTGCGATGTACTCGCCGTGCGGCATCTGGAGTGCGTCGGCATTGCGTCGGAGGACGTCTGCGACGGCGGCGGGGAACTCGGGCAGGAACTGGTCCCTGTCGCCCTTGCTCGGTCGGCCGGTCGAGATCGTCATGCGCATACTCAACCACACGAGTTCCTGAATCTGCTCGTATTCTGCAGTCGGCGTGTCGGCGTGTCGGCGGTGGCGGTATCTCGGTGTCTGACCGTTCGACGACACCGCGCGTACGGCCGCATTGCGGCGGAGATCACACTCGGTCGTTGCCATACCGTCAGAGTCCGCGTGCGACTGCGGCTGCGGCTGCGAGCCATGCGCGCTGGGTGGTGGGGCGCAGGGATCCGTAGCGCAGGGTGCCTTCGACCATGGAGGGGTCGTAGGGGATGGCGACTGTTTCGCGGGCGAGGGGGCGGAATGCTGCGGCGACTTGTTCGGCTTCGGCGAGGGTGCCGTCCTTCTTGGCTTGGTTGACCACGACGACGGCGTTGCGCGCGAGTGCGGCGCTGCGTTCGTCGCGGTCGGCGAGGGCTTCGAGGAGGAGGGCGCCGGCTTCGGCGATGTCTCCGCGGGTGGTGGTGGCGACGACGAGCTGGTCGGCGTTCTCGACCATGCGCAGCCACAGGGAGTCGGACTCGTCGTTGCCGGAGTCCGTGAAGATGAGTCGGTAGTACTTGCGCAGGACGGAGTGGATCGCGTCGAACTGGGCCACGCCCAGGCGCTGTTCGTCGGCCAGGATCATGGGCTGGGAGCGCAGTACGTCGTACTTGTCTTGGGTCTGGTGGTGCACGAAGTGCGCGAGGTCTGCTGACTGGGCGGCGGTGCCGAGGAGCCGGTCGACTTCGGGCAGGAGCTCGAGGAAGGTCGCGTCGTGGGGGCCTTGTTCGGTGCGCCAGCCGAGGGTCCCGCGGGTCTGGTTGTTGTCGTGGGCGACGACGCCGGCGCCGCCGTAGCGGGCGAACACGGCGGCCAGGAACGCGGTGGTGGGCGTCTTGGACGCGCCTCCCTTGCCGTTGACGATGGCGGTCGTGCGGGGCCCGGGCCAGTGCTGGGAGACGAGGCGGATGTTCTCGCGCAGCGCGCGCTCGGTCTCGCTGGGGGCCATCCGGATACCGGCGCGGGTCAGCAGCCCGCGCAGGCCTTCGGTCGCGGGCTCTTCGGTCTGCTCGACGGTGAGAAACGACTCGCGGCGTTCGCGCCGGGTCGACGTCGTGGAGCTGGCGGCGGTCTCGTCTTGGCCGGAGCTGACCCATGCCCGCGAGGTACTCGCGGGCGCCGGCGTGGGCTCGGGATCCTGTGGCGTCGGTGTCGCGTCCTGCGAGGTGGCCTGGATAGGGGGAGCGGGCGCGTCGTCGGCTGCGCGCTGCGTGGCGCGCGCGGCCCGGGCGCGGGTGGGTTCGGTGGTGGTGTCTTCTTCGACGGTGCCGTCGCCGTGGATGATCAGTGGCCACTGGCCGTCGGGGTCGCGTGTGATCGCGCGCAGGGGGCGCCCGAGCTGGGTGGCCTTGTCCGCGAGGAGCGCGACGACCTGGACTCGTGCTTCCTCGACGCTGGGTGCGGTGATGGGGTGCACGGTGCCGCCGATGGAGACCTCGGCGGTGCCGTCGTCGTTGAGCATTGCCTCGACGCGTGGCCAGGTCGCTGCTTCGGTGGTCGTGCTCATGGTGTTCTCCTTGCGTTAGCCGAGCTGGATGCCCATGTCGTTCATGAACGGCACCGGGTCGGTCGGGGAGCCGTCGATGAGGACTGAGAAGTGCAGGTGGCAGCCGGTGGACTGCCCCGAGGACCCGACGCGCCCGATCTGGTCCCCGGCCTGCACCTGGTCGCCGGCGCGGACGAGGATCCCGGAGGCGTACTGGTGCAGGTAGGAGGTCTGGACGCCGCCGCCGTGGTCGACGGTGATCGTGCCGTTGCCGTTGCGGTCGAACCCGGTGAACGTCACCACCCCGTCTTGGGCGGCCCAGATCGGTCCGTCGCACCCGCCGCCGCCCAGGTCGACGCCGGAGTGCAGGCGCCAGACCTTGTCGATGGGGTGCAGGCGCATCCCGTAGTTGCTGACGATCGGGCCGGTCGCGGGCACGGCCCACCCGGTCGCAGAGAGCTCGCCGCCGATGGTGGTGCCGCCGGTGCAGACCTGGGCGCCGGTGCCGGCGTTCAGGCCGGTGTCCACCCCGGACAGGCCTTCGACGACCGCGACCGCGCCGTCCCAGTACTTCGTGTAGTGGAAGGGGTCGGCGTTGCGTTGGGTGCGGTGCGCGACGATCGTCGGCTCGAGCGACTCACGGCCGGGGACGTTGGCGATCATCGCGGTGAAGAAGTTCGTCGCGCTGATGTGCGGGTCCATCCGGTCCTCATAGGACCCCCAGGCGCCGTTGTCGCGCTGCTGGAACAGTCCGCGGCTGTCAGGCCCCACGGCGTCGCCGCGGTCGATGACGCGCAGGCTGGACTCGCCCATCGCGGTCATGACCCCGATCGTCTGGTCCCGCACCCCCAGGCCCAGGGCCTTGCCCGCGGCGATGATGTGCGCGGCGTTGACCAGCTGCTCGCGGTCGTACCCCGCGATCCCGCCCGGCACGCCGGCCGGGTCGATCGTGACCGCCGAGCTCGAACCCGAGGCAGGGTTGCACGTGGCGGCCTCGGAGGACGAGCCGAGCAGGAGCAGGCTGAACACGGTGCCCAGCGCAAGCACGGGCACACCGGCCACGACCGCGACCGCCCCCGTGGTGCGGGAGGAGCCCATTACTGGTCTCCCTGGGCCGGGCTGATGCGCGCGGTCAACCACGGCGCGGCCGCGTCCTGGCGGGTCAGCACGACCGTGTAGAGGCCCGCATCGGTGGGGACCTCGACCGTCGCCACGTAGGCGCTGGTCTCCTCCGCCAGCGTCGCGGGCCCGGTCACCGCGGTCGCGGGCACGGTCGCAGGATCGACATACGCGTAGTCCAGGGCCGCCTGCTGCGTCAGCAACGGCTCCAACCCTGCCCACCACGCATCGTGGTCCAGGTCGGGGCGGGCGAACGCGGTCATGGCCGCCTGCGCGGCCTCAAGAGCGCTATCGCGCGACGCGTCGTCCCATGTCGGCACAGGCCGGGCGGTGATGACCTCGCCGGTGTCCTCGTCGACCACACCCTCGGGCGCCCCGGGATACCGGTCAGCGCCGCCCTCGGTCGCGGTGACCGTCGACGCGGGAGCGACTCCCGGCGCCTCTGTGGCCGGTGCGCCGGCGCAGCCTCCCAGGGCGGCCGCGACCGCGACCGCTCCGGCCGCCCACGCGACCCGTCGTGCCATGCTCAGCCCCCTGCTGATCGTGCTCAGTCGCTCGGACGCGTCCCCTGGCCGTCCTCACGCAGTACAGCGCGGGCGTTCGAGCCCGCCTGCAGCGTCGCCTTGAGCTCGTCGCGCAGGATGAACCACGTCGCCCCTACCTTGTACCCCGGGATCACGCCGTCCTTGAGCCACTTGTAGACACCCGGCTTCGTCATGCCCAAGATCTCCGCGACCTCGGGCACCGACAGCGTCGCTTCACGGCCCTCGAACAACGCGTCCAGAGCCGACGTCACGGCAGACACCTGCACCCACGAACGCATGCGAACACAGTAGACGCTACAGCAGAGTCGTCGACTCTGTATAGGTCTATCGATGTCTGTCGCATGCTGTTGCCTTCCGTTGGTGTCTAGCGCTAGGGTCGGCGCATCGACGACTGCGTCCAATTATCAGGGGGCTCTGGGCAAATGTCCGATACCAACCCGTGGGTGTCGCGCGCGCAAAATCCGGCGACCCCCGTCGCGGTGACTTCAGCGGCACCCGCCGATCCCGCGCTGACCGGCCCGAGAGCGCCGCAAAGCGGCATCCCGGCCCCCGACCGCGCCGACCAGCTCCCCACCTGTCCTCAGCCCCACGGGGCGGACCTGTGGTGGCTCGGCGTGCATGGGGGAGCGGGGGAGTCCACCCTCGCCCGGCTCGTCGCCGACTGGGCGGCCGCGGGGCACGCGTGGCCCCAGCCGCCCGGGCCCGACCCCGTCCGGGTCGTGCTGACGGCGCGCTCGCACATGCGCGGCCTGCGCGCCGCCCAAGCCGCAGCCACCCAGTGGGCGGCTGGCCTCGTTCCGCACGTCGAGGTACTCGGCCTCGTGATCCTTGCCGACGCGCCCGGCCGGCTGCCACGACCACTGCGCGACTACGCCCAGCTCGTCGCCGGCGGCGTCCCGCGCACCTGGACTCTGCCGTGGATCGAGGCATGGCGCCTCGGGGAACCCCCAACACTCGCGACCGCCCCGCGCGAGGTCCGTCGACTCGTCGACGAGCTCAACGCGCTCGTCCGCCCTGGTGCCCCGGGCACCGTCAACCGAAAGGAAACCCGATGACCACCCTGCACAGCGTCCTCACGGCGGCGAGCGACCTCGCCGCCGTGATCCCGGCGCAACTTCCCGACCCCGGACCGATACAGCCCCCGGGCACCGAAGGTGCGGTCACCATCATGGGCTGGGCGAAGTGGGTGGCTCTCTTCGTCTGCATCCTCGGCTTGATTGCGGTCGGCGCGATGATGGCGGTTGGGCGCTCGCGCGGCGAGGGCGGGGAGCACGTCGGCAAGCTCGGCATGTCGCTCGGCGGCGTCATCGTGATCTCGGCCTCCGTCGCGCTCGTCGGTTTCCTCTCCGGAGCCTGAGCGGAGTCCCCGACATGGCTACCGACGACAACGAGCAGAACCCGTTCACCCGGCCCGGCTTCATCGCGGCCGCAGTGGTCGTCGCCCTCGTCGTGGTGCTCGGCATCGTGATCGCGATCGTGAACGCCACGCGCTCGGGCAATCCCGACCCCGCACCCGAACCGTCCGCCCCGTCGCCCACGACGAGCGCCGCCCCGACGTCCGAGCCTTCGCACGTCGCGGGCGGCGCCAGCGTGTGCGGCCTGGAGGGAGAGGAACTGTCCGGCACATTGTCGACCGCCCCTGCCGCGGACTGGGCGTACCAGGGAACCACCGCGTACCCGACGTCGCCCGAGTTTGGGCCGGGGGAGACCTCGGCGGACGGGGTGCGGTTCTGCTTCCAGCACTCGCCCACCGGGGCGCTGTTCATGGCCGCGAACGCACTGGTGCAGGGCTCCGACCCTGCTGTGAGCCAGGCGTGGATCGAGTACGGCCTGGCTGACGGCCCGTACCGCGAGGAACTCATCGGTCAGGTGGGGGACACCTCGGGTTCTGAGGGCACCCGCATGAGCCTCGCCGGCTTCCGAATGCTCGCCTACGACGGAGACACCGCCCGAGTCGACCTCGCCGTCCGGGCGCCGTCCGAAGGGCAGAACCTGACCCTCTCGGGGGTCTACGAGCTGGTCTGGCAGGACGGTGACTGGAAGATCAGCGCCGACGTCGTCCGGCCGCTCAACACCGCGACGGTTCCGGACCTCGCGGGCTACATCACCTGGGGGGAGTGACAGACGGTGGCGGTGTGCGGACCTCTTGACTTCGGCTGCAAGGCGGGAGAGCTGGCGAAAAACGCGATCACTGACGCGATCGACAACATGGCCAACGCGGTCCTCGAGGCGTTCGGCAAGACTGTTGCTTCGCTTGGCACGATCTGGGTTCACATCGGCACTCCGAACCTCACTGGATCGGGCGGCCAGTCTGGGATCAGTGCCGGGAGCGCGGCACCGGGCGCGGGGAACATCACGACCGTCTTGGGCTACGTGACGTGGATCAGCCTCGTTGTCGCGATCATCTCGCTCGTGATCCTGGGCGCGCTCATCGCGACGCGCATGCGCGCTGGCGAGGGGATCGCCGCCGTCGGAAAGGTCGGGCTGGTCCTGGGCGCTGTGGTGCTCATCTCTGGCGCGAGCGCGCTCGTCACCGGACTGCTGCCCGCGGGGCCAAGCAACGCGGGCGGTGCGGTGCTCTTCCTGCAGTCGAGCCTCTGGTGGTACATGGGTGCCGCGGCGATCGTCTCTGTGATCATCGGGGGCGCGCGCATGGCGTGGGAGCAGCGTGCCGAGCCCGGGAAGGAGACGGTCAAGAGCCTGCTGACGCTCGTCGTGGTCGCGGGTGCCGGAGTCACGATCGTGGGGCTTCTTGTGGCAGCCGCTGACTCGTTTTCGGTCTGGGTTCTGAACGGGTCGCTCCAGTGCGACGTGACGGCCACCGGGTCGGCGTGCTTCGGGAAGAGCATGCTCACTCTGCTCGCTCTGACGACGAATCCCGCGGCAGGGGGCCTTGGGTCGCTGCTCATCATCATTCTCGGGATCATCGCGATCCTCGCGGCGGCGTTCCAGATCGTCCTCATGGTCGCCCGCGGCGGGATGCTCGTGGTCCTGACCGGGATCTTGCCGCTGTCGGCGTCGTTCACGAGTACGGAGATGGGTAAGACCTGGTTCCGCAAGTGCATCGCGTGGCTGGTGGCGTTCATCCTCTACAAGCCCGCCGCGGCGATCATCTACGCGGCCGCGTTCCAGCTCGTCGGCACGGACGTCTTCTCTGACGACGGCTCGGGGCTCCTGTCTGTCCTGACGGGTCTGATGTTGATGGTGATCGCGCTGTTCGCGATGCCGGCGTTGATGCGGTTCGTGACCCCGATGGTGGGTGCAATGGCGAGCGGCGCCGGTGGCGCCGCGCTGGCGGCGGGCGCCCTCGCGGCGCTGCCGAGCGGCGCGGCCGCGATCGGGCGTCTCGCCTCGGGCGGGTCCAACTCGTCGACGACGAGCAACGCGCAGCCGGGCAGCAACGGCCAGAGCGGGAGCCAGGGCCCGTCGGGTGGCGGTGGGGGAGGCAACACCGCGCCGACTCCGAGCGCGCCGCCGAACCCGCAGCAGAGCGGCGCAGGAAGCGGCGCCGGAGCGGGCGCCGCGGGAGCTCGCGCCGGTGCCGGCGCAGGAGCGGGCGCCGGTGCCGGTGCGGGTGCCGCAGCAGGTGGTGGGGCAGCCGCGGCCGGTGCCGCGGGCGGCATGGCGGCCGGCGCGGCTCTGGATGCCGCGTCGAAGGCGGGCCAGGCCGCAGCAGGTGCAGCGAAGAGTCTTGGTGAGCAGTCGACTGGTGAAGGGGGCGGTCCGGATGGCAGCCGTTGAGGTGAACAGGGGTCCTCGGACCTACGGGAACTGGCGACGTCCGACGTCGCCCGGGATCCTCGGGCTCGGGTCGGTGGGTACGGGGATGCTCCTGGCGGGGCTCATCGCGGTGGTCATCACCGTGATGGTCGCCGGGCTGCTCGAGGCCGTGCTCCTCGCCGGTGTGCTCGGGGCCGTGATGCTGGCCGTGCTGACGAAGGACGCGCACGGCAAGAACGTCATCAGCCGCGGCGGTGCTCGCGCAGCGTGGTGGTCTGCGCGCTCGCGCGGCACGCACGTGTACCGCTCAGGGCCCCTGGGCCGCGCGCTGTGGGGCACGTACCAGCTCCCGGGCCTGGCCGCCCCCACCCGATTGAGCGAGCACACCGACTCCTACGGTCGCCCGTTCGCGCTGCTCTACACGCCGGCGACCGGGTCGTACTCCGTGGTCATCGGCACCGAGCCTGACGGCGCCGCGCTCGTCGACTCCGACCAGATCGACGTCTGGGTGGCCGACTGGGGCCACTGGCTGGCGAACCTCGGTGACGAGCCGGGCGTGGAGGCAGCCTCGGTCACGATCGAGACTGCGCCCGACTCCGGGTCGCGTCTTCGTCGGGAGGTCGAGACGAACCTGGACGACGGAGCACCAGAGTTTGCTCGGCAGATGCTTCTCGAGGTCGTGGACCGCTACCCGGCCGGGTCCTCGACGGTGAAGGCGTACGTCGCGATCACGTTCACCGCGGCGAACCGGGTGGGTGGCAAGAAGCGGGGGCCTGAGGAGATGGGCCGCGAGCTCGCCGCGCGCCTGCCCAGCCTCACCGCCGGCCTGCAGGCGACCGGTGCGGGCGCGGCGCACCCGCTGTCCGCGCAGGACTTGTGCGAGGCGATCCGTGTCGCCTACGACCCCGCGGCCGCTGCGCTCATCGACGAGGCGCACGCGGTGGGCGATCCCGTCGAGCTGTCCTGGCCCGACGTCGGCCCGTCGGCTGCCGAAGCGTCCTGGGGCGGGTACCGCCACGACTCGGCGTACTCGTGCACGTGGGCGATGACGTCGGCCCCGCGCGGCAACGTCCAGTCGGGCGTGCTGGCCCGGTTGCTGGCTCCGCACCGCGAGATTGCGCGTAAGCGGGTGACGTTGCTGTACCGGCCGATCGACGCGGCGCGCGCCGCGGCGATCGTCGAGTCCGACCTGCGGGCCGCGGAGTTCCGGGTCACCTCGACCAGCAAGCCCGCTGCCCGCGAGACGCTCGCGGTACGGGCGGCGGCCGCGACGGCGCAGGAAGAGGCCAGCGGTGCTGGCCTGGTGCAGTTCGGGATGCTTGTCACCGCCACGGTGACCGACACCAGCCGCGAGGCCGACGCGAGGGCCGCGATCGACAACCTCGCCGCGACGGCGCGGCTGCGGCTGCGGCCCGTGTACGGGTCGCAGGACTCCGCGTTCGCCGCGGCCCTTCCGCTGGGCCTGGTGCTGGCGAAGCACATCAAGGTCCCGGCCGAGCTGAGGGAGAAGCTGTGAGCACCCGAGCACGCGCGAAGAAGGCACGGGGGCAGCGCGAACTGCGTCCCCAGCGCCCGCCGATGCGCGGGTGGCTGGGTCGCGGCCGCGGCCAGGCGGGCTACGTCCAGCAGGCCGACGAGTGGCGCGGCACCACCGTGCAGGTGTGCGGCATGTGGCCGTTCGCGATCGGTGCCGGCACCCCCATGGTGGGGGTGCCGTTCGGCCGACACATCCTCACCGGCGCCACGCTGTGCTGCGACCCGATCAGCTGGTACCAACGCGCCAACCTCATCGGCAACCCCTCGGTGTTCTTCCTCGGCCGGCCCGGGCTCGGCAAGACGTCCGCGGTCATGCGCATGGCCGTCGGCCTGTCCGGGCAGGGCGTCATCCCTCTGGTGCTGGGGGACACCCGCCCGGACTACGTCCGCATGGTCGAGAAGCTGGGCGGCCAGGTGATCCCGCTGGGGCGAAACCGCGGGTCGCTGAACGTCCTGGACCCGGGCGAGGCTCCCGATGCCGCGCGCCGGCTGCGCGCCGCCGGGTACCGCCAGGCCGCGGGCGAGGTCCTGGCCGATGCCCAGGGCCTGCGGCTGAACATGCTGGTCGCGCTCATCACGGTGCTGCGCAAGAGCGCCCCGACCGCGCGCGAGGAGACGATCCTCGCGCGCGGTATCGCCTGGCTCGACGAGCACCACGACGGCGTCCCGCTGATCCCGGACCTGCTGCGCGTGATCCGCTCGGCGCCGCCCGAGCTGCGTGAGGCGGCGCTGGACCGCGGCACCGACCAGCGCTACCAGGAGGTCACCGAGGAGCTGGAAGCCTCGCTCGTGGCGCTGAGCCCGGGCGGAAAGTTCGGTGACGTGTTCGCCAAGCCGACCACGCACCCCATGCGCCGCGATCGCGCCGTGGTCTACGACGTCTCCGCGATCCCTCAGTCCGACGGCGACCTGCGCGCGGTCGCGCTGCTCGCCTCCTGGTCCGCGGGCTTCGCCGTGGTCAACATCGCCCAGACCCTTGCCGACGTGGGCCTGGAGAACCGCCGGCACTATTTCGTGATCCTCGACGAGCTGCACCAGGCCCTCAAGGCCGGGCCGGGGCTCGTGGACCGCGTCGACTACCTCACCCGCCTCAACCGCACGGTCGGGGTGGGTCTTGCGATGATCACGCACACGCTCAAGGACCTGCGTTCCCTCCCGCTCGAGGAGGACCGGCAGAAGGCCATGGGCTTCATCGAGCGGTCCGGCCTGGTCGTGTGCGGCGGCCTGCCGCTGAGCGAGATGCCGCTGCTGACGTCCGTCGTCGCGCTCTCGCGCGGGGAGCAGGAGCTGCTCGCCGGCTGGCAGGACCCGCCCGCATGGGACCCGAAGGAAGGGCGCGAGACGCCGCCCCCTGGGCGCGGCAAGTTTCTCGTCAAGGTCGGTGGCCGCCCAGGGATTCCGATCGACCTGGTGCTCACCGAGTCCGAGAAGTCGCTGCACATGAGCGCGGTGCGCTGGGCGGACCGCTCGCGCACGGGTCTGCTGGACGAGGGGGCGGCGTGATGAGCGTGCCGAACAACCGCCGTCGCGACCCCGGCGGCCTGTCCGGCGAGGTCGTGCTGCTGTGGGTCGGGATCGTCGTCGTCGTGCTCGGCGTCGGATCGATATACGCCGCGATGCACCTGGGCCACAAGCTCGCCGGCACCGGCGTCGTGGTGCCGACCGACCCGTTCACCGTGACGTTTGGGCTGTTCGGGGGCGACCTCGCCTGGCCGGGTGCACCCGGTTGGTGGGTGCTGGCCGGCCTGGCCCTGATCGTCCTCGCGCTGGGCACGCTGGTGGGCGTCGCGCTCGCGCGCCGGAGCGCCCGCCGTACCCGCGTCGACCGCGCGGCCGCGTACATGGGTCGCGGCCGCGACGTCGAAGGGCTCTCGCGCAAGCACGTCAGCCGCACCGCGCAGCGCCTCGGGGTACAGGCCGCACCCGGTCTGCCGATCGGGGTCACGGTGTCCACGGGGCAGCGCCTGCTCAGCTCGTGGGAGGACATGCGCATGACGATCGCCGGGCCCCGCACCGGCAAGACGACATCGATGGTCGTCCCGGAAATTCTGGACGCACCCGGCTCGGTCCTGTCGACGTCGAACAAGCGCGACGTCGTCGACCAGACCCGCGGCCCGCGCGCGGCCGTCGGGCCGGTGTGGGTGTTCGACCCGCAGGGCATCGCCGGCGAGGAGCCCACCTGGTGGTGGAACCCGCTGAGCTACGTCACCGACGAGGTGCGCGCGGCCAAGCTGGCCGAGCACTTCGCGTCCGGCTCGCGCGACCCCGGCGCCCGCACGGACGCCTACTTCGACCCCGCCGGCCAGGACCTCCTGGCCGGTCTCCTGCTCGCCGCGGCACTCGACGCCCGGCCGATCACCGACGTCTACACCTGGCTCACACGCCCCACCAACCAGGCCCCCGTCACGATCCTCACCTCCCGCGGCTACACGCTGACCGCCGACCAGGTCGCCGGCGTCATCGCCGCACCCGAGAAGCAGCGCGGCGGCGTGTACGGCACGGCGCAGCAGATGGCGTCCTGCCTCACCAACCGGCAGGTCGCGGCCTGGATCACCCCGCAGGGCCCCGTCGACACCCGGCCCCAGTTCAGCCCGGCGGAGTTCGTGCGCGCCGGACTGCCTTCCGCGGCGGGGGAGTCGGCGCCGACGAAGCCCGGCACCCTGTACTCGCTGTCCAAGGAAGGGCGCGGCACGGCTGGCCCGCTCGTCACCGCGCTCACCGTCGCCGTCGTGGAGGCGGCCGAGGAGCTGGCGGCGCAGTCCGCGGGCGGGCGGCTGGCGACCCCGCTCGTCGGCGTGCTCGACGAGGCCGCGAACGTGTGCCGCTGGCGCGAGCTGCCGAACCTCTACTCGCACTACGGCTCGCGCGGGATCGTCCTGGACACCGTGCTGCAGAGCTGGTCCCAGGGCGTGGAGGTCTGGGGCGAGTCGGGCATGAAGAAGCTGTGGAGCGCGTCCAACGTCAAGGTCTACGGCGGGGGAGTGAGCGAAGCGAACTTCCTCGAGGACCTCTCGCGCATGATCGGGGACTACGACCGGCTCTCGTCCTCGACGTCGACGGGGCGCGGGCAGCGCACGGTCTCCCAGCAGCTGCACCGCGAACGCATCATGGACGTGGCCGACCTCGCGGCGCTGCCCAAGGGCCGCGCCGTCGTCCTGGCCTCCGGGGCCCGCCCGACGCTCATCCGGACGGTCCCGTGGATGGCCGGCCCGCACCGCGAGGCCGTCGAGGCGTCGATCGCCGAGAACGACCCGCAGGCGGGGCGCACCCTGCGCGAAGCCCACGACGAGATGGCGACCGTCGCGGCCGCCGCACCGCACCAGGAGGCACCGTGAGCGACTGGGGCGAGGACGACTACGAGCCGGCGATCGAGGCCCAGCCCGTCGACGTCGACGACGCGCCGGCCTCCGGTGGCCGGGCGGCCGTCGAGCCGCCCGAGGTCGTCGAGGCGCGCGCCACGCTCGAGGGCGCGCTGACGGCGCACGCTCGCGCGACGGCCCAGCTCGACGACGCACGCGACGCCCTCGCGGACGCCGAGGGCGTCCTACGCGTCGCGGAGGCCAAGGTCACCGACTACGAGGACGACGAGACCAAGGCGACGTGGCAGCGCGTCGCGGCGGCCGAGGACGTGGAGAAGGCACGCCGAGTCCTCGCCCGGCGTACCGCCGGGGTCAGCGCCCGGGAGCGTGAGCTCAAGGACGCGGCCGCCGTCGTCCATCACGCCGACCAGGACCTCGCCGTCGCCATCGACCAGGCGCGGCCCGCCGTCGAGCACGCGAGCGACGAGGACGGTGCGGCGTCGCTCTACTACGGGTCGGTCGACGAGTTCGTGCGGGAGTACCTGCGCAACGTCTACCGGCGCCACATCGCCGGCCGCGGCGAACACCGCGTCTGGGCCGCCGAGTGGTGGAAGTACGACGAGGCAGTGATCCGCCTCGAAGCGCTCTGGCGCGCCTGGGAAAACCTGCGTCAAGACCCCGCCACCGGCATGAGCGTGTGGTGGCGCGACCACGCCGACCACCACATGGCCGTCCTGCTCGACCCCCAGAACGGGCCCTTCGGTCCCGTCGACGGTGTGCACGACCGCAACATTCCCGGCGGACCGCTGCCGTACACGGCACCCCCGGAAGGTATGTTCCCTGACGTGCGGTAGGCCCTCTTCGAATCACCAATCGGGAATGTGGGACGACTCTTGCAGAACTGCGGTGTTCCCGTTACCTTTCACACACCACCGCTGGCTGTGGGGTTTATGAGACAGCGCTGGGGTCGAGCCCACAGGGGGTGTTCGGCTTCGGACTGTCGCTCGTCACTGCTGTCGGGCGCCCTGGCTAGTAGGAGCGGTGGCCTATGGCTGCTCGTCGTTCGCCTGCCCACCACCACGTTGTTCGTCGCGTCGCGGCAGCGGCATCCTTCGCCCTCGTCGCCTCGGCGATGACAGGCGGCGCCCCGGTGGCTGCAGACGAACCTGCCGAAGCCACCGAACCGCCGGTGTGCGCTGACGCTGCGGCGAGCGTCCAGGACGCGGCGGTGATGGCGGTCTCTTGCGGCCAGGACGTCGAGGTCGTCGCGGAACGCACCGAGTGGGAGACGACCTACGCGACGGCGGAGGGGAATACCCGGCTCGATGTCTCTTCGACGGCGGTCCGTACCGCGGTGAACGGAGTGTGGGAGCCGATCGACACGTCCGTCGTCGCCGGCGGTAGTGAACTGCGTGTGGCCGCGCCGGCGTTCGAGATGGCGTTCTCCGACGGCTCGGGCGGCCAACCGTTGGCTCGAATCGTCAAGGATGACCACGAGCTGACGTTTGACGTCCCGTTCGACCTGACCGCACCCGTGGTGGACGGCTCACGGATCACCTATCCGCAGGTCCTTGAAGGAGTAGACCTTGTGGTGTCTGTGCACGAAGACGGCACTGGCTTCTCCGAGGTGCTGCGCGTGGAGTCACCAGAAGCTGCAGCGAACCCCGTCCTGGCGGAGCTGTCTTTCCCGGTGACAACGAGCACGGGCCTGGCGGTGGAACAATCCGGTGGCGGCTTCGAGGCAGTCGACGACTCGGGAGAACGTGTGTTCTCCTCGCCCACGCCGTTGATGTGGGACTCCACCACGCCGACCATCGATGATGCGCCCGCCGAGGTCGTTTCTCGGTTCGGAGCTTCCGCACTCGCTGATGAGGCCGCCAGCGCGAGTGAGGCGGTCGCCGATCGAGTGGCAGGGCCCTTGGTCGGCGATGAGGTAGCCGCGATGCCTGCCCGCGTCGAGCAGGACACGGTGACGATCGTTCCCGACGCGGAGCTGATCGATGACCCGCAAACACAGTGGCCGGTGTTCATCGACCCGAGCATCAGTGGCGGCCTGCACGAGCGCACACTGGTCCGCTCGGGTAACCCGAGCATCGTTGCGGGGTACAACTGGTCCGGCAACGCAGGGTTGGGGCTGTGCGACCCGGGCACGGATTCCGCATGCTCAAAGTGGAACGACGTGCACCGCCTGATCTTCGAGTACAACGGCTTGTCGACCATCGGTTCAATGGCAGGGTCCGACGTGATCTCAGCGACGTTCTCGGCATATGGCGCGCACTCGTTCGGATGTACGCCCTATGGCGTGCAGGCGCACTGGGTGACAGGAATCAGCGCAAGCACGACCTGGAACAACTACGGCGCGACGTGGGCGAACCAGCTCGACTACCGCGAGTACGCACACCGATCCACGTGCCCGAACCACCCCTCTCGCATGGTCGAGTTCGACGTGACACGCCAGCTCAAGGGCACCGCAGACGGTAACTACTCCACAGCCACGATCGGGCTCAAGGCCGCGGTCGAGAACTCGATGCCGCTGAGTTGGAAGCGGTACGGCGCAAACGCGACGCTGTCGGTCACCTACAACCGGGCACCGGCCGCGCCGACGGGTCTGGAGACAGTCAACCCGGACACGGTCTGCAAGGCTGGGGCCGATCACCCCTTCATTCGCTCTGCCACGCCGACGCTACGGGCGAAGGTGTCCGATCCGGACCCGGGGCAGACCGTTCGAGCGAACTTCGAGATCCGCAAGTATGCGGATTCCGCGCTGGTGTGGTCGACCAGCACCGCCTACGCGTCGTCTGGGACCACGCTCGGTGCCGCCGTGCCGTCGGGCAAGCTCGTCGACGGGACGAGGTACCGGTGGTGGGCCTCCTTCACGGACAACGAGGGTCGCTCGGGCCCGGCGAATGCGAATGGTTGTGAGTTCACGGTCGATACGACGCGGCCCGCCAAGCTCCCTGTGGTGAAGCCGGTGGCGGGGCAGCCCGCGGTCTACGTCAAGGACGAGGTGCACGGGGGTGTCGGTCTGGCCGGCAAGTTCGCCTTTGAGACCGGCGGCATCTCCGACGTGACCTCGTACAAGTACTCCTTCGATACCGACAGCCTGGACAAGACGATCAACGCGGGTGCAGGTGCGGTGGTGGCGTTCACGCCGACGCGGACCGGGTCCCACTCCCTATGGGTACAGTCCGTGGACCGCGCTGGGAACGTGAGCGACGTGGAGCACTACCGGTTCACGGTGACCAAGACGCCGTCGAACGGTCTGTGGCCGTTGGACGAGGGCGCCGGTACGTCGGCGGCGGACTTGGAGGGTGGGAACCCGCTGAGCTTGTCCGGCACTGTCGGCTGGACGGCGGGGCCGCTGGCCGATCTCGACCCCAGAGACTCGGCCCTGCTGTTCGACTCCGCGGATGATCGTGCGCGGACGGCTGGTCCTGTGGTCGCGACAAACGAAAGCTACTCGGTGATGGCGTTCGTCAGGCTCGATCCCTCGGCAACGGGGGGCGCCGCAGCCGCGGTGAGTCAGGGCGGCCAGTTCACGACGGCATTCGGACTGGGGCACAAGAAGGGTGCGACGTGCCCGACGGGGGACGGAAGCTGCTGGGCGTTCTGGACGTATGGGATGGACGCCCCCAGTCCGGGGTGGTCGAACCCTGTGATGTCTGCGGTCCCTGTCGAGGCGAACGAGTGGGTGCACCTGACAGGTGTTCATGATGCGCAGGCTGACACGATCACGCTCTACGTGTGCCTGGCGGGGGGCGTTCCGCAGGCGGCGGCGCAGATCCCCTTTACTGCGACGTGGAGTGCGGGCGGGGCACTCGAGGTTGGGCGGGCGTACTCGAACGGCACAGCGGTGGATCGCTGGGCCGGTTCGGTCGACCATCTCCGGGTCTACAAGCGCGTCGTGAGCGTGGAGGAGATCCGGCAGAACTGCTCGAAGACCGTCGGCCCCGAGACGGACGCCTGATGGGCCGCAAAAGGCGGCGCACAAACCTCCTGTGTGTCATCGCCGGAGCTTCGGTCGTCACATTGGGTGCGGGCGGTGCGGTCGCCTCACCCTCGAGCGGAGCCGGCGACGCGGTCGAGGAGGTGTGCGCGACGAGCGCTCTCCTTGCTGGCGATGCTGCACAGACGGCGGTGCGGTGTGGCGTCGAGGTGGAGGTTGTGGCTGAGCGCACGCCATGGGACACGACGTTCGCAACGCCTGAGGGTTTGACGCGGGTGGAGTCCTCGGCG
>JAQSXQ010000045.1 GCA_029256565.1 Mycobacterium sp. | reverse complement strand
GCCCGAATTCGAGACGCTGACGTTCACCCAGACCGGACCCGTGACCAGCATCGTGCTGAACCGGCCCGAGGCCGCCAACGGCATGAACGACACGCTGACACGTGAATTGGCGGTCGCCGCCGCTCTGTGCGACACCGAGGCCACGAAGGTGGTCACCATCACCGGAGCTGGCCGATTCTTCTGCGCCGGTGGTGACCTCAAGGCGATGGCCGCCGCACCCGACGCCGGCACGTTCGTCAAGGGCATCGCCGACGACCTGCACCGCGCGCTGTCGACGTTCGCGCGCATGGACGCCGTGCTGATCACCGCCGTGAACGGCACGGCGGCAGGCGCCGGATTCAGCCTCGCGGTGACAGGTGACCTGGCGATCGCCGCCGAGTCTGCGAAGTTCACGATGGCCTACACGAAGGCGGGCCTGAGCCCCGACGGCAGCTCCTCGTACTACTTGCCGCGGCTGATCGGCATCCGCCGCACCCAGCAGCTCATGCTGACCAACCGCACGCTGACGGCCGCCGAAGCCCTCGACTGGGGCCTGCTCAGCGAGGTCGTTCCCGACGCCGACCTCGCCGCCCGCGCAGACGAATTGGCCCAGCAGATGGCCGCGACCTCACGCACGTCCAACGGTGCGGTGAAGCGGCTGCTGCTCGACAGCTTCGGCAACGGCATCGAGGAGCAGATGGAACTCGAGGCTCGCTACATCGCCGGATGCGCACGATCCGCCGACGGCCAGGAGGGCATCGCTGCGTTCCTGGGCAAGCGGGCGCCACGCTTCGGCGGAGCCGAGAATCTGGCCTGAGCGGCTAGAAGGAGTGCTCCTCGGCGGGGAAGGCGCCCGTCGCCACGTCTTGGGCGTATTCGACAGCGGCGCGGCGCAATTCGCCGCCGACGTCGCCGAACCGCTTGACGAACTTCGCGGTCTTGCCCGCCGTCATGCCCGCCATGTCCTGCCACACCAGCACCTGGGCGTCGCAGTTGGGGCCCGCGCCGATTCCGACGGTGGGGATGGTGAGCTTGCCGGTGATCTGGGTGGCCAATTCGGCGGGCACCATCTCGAGCACCACGGCGATCGCACCGGCCTCGGCGACGGCGATGGCGTCGTGGATGGTCTGCTCGGCGCCGTCCCCGCGGCCCTGTACGCGGAAACCGCCGAGACCGTTGACGCTCTGCGGCGTGAACCCGATGTGCGCGACGACCGGGATGCCGGCCTGGGTCAGCGTCGCGATCTGCTCGGCAACGCGCTCGCCACCCTCCAGCTTGACCGCTGCGGCACCGGTCTCCTTCAGGAACCGCGTCGCGGTGGCCAGTGCCTGCTGCGGGCCTGCCTCGTAGCTGCCGAACGGCAGGTCGGCGACCACCAGTGCGTGCGGTGCGCCGCGGACGACGCCGCGAACCAGCGGGATGAGTTCGTCGGCCGTGACCGGCACCGTGGTGTCGTAGCCGTACACCACGTTGGCGGCCGAATCGCCGACGAGCAGAACCGGGATCTCGGCGTCGTCGAACACCCGCGCGGTGGAGTAGTCGTAGGCCGTCAGCATGGCCCACTTGTGGCCCTCTGACTTCCACTTCAGGAGGTGGTGGGTCCGTACCTTGGCGCGAGGCTTGCGCTCCGCGACGGCCGAATCGGTGGCAGCACCGTAGACACTTTGCTCAGACATCGTCGTCCCTCGTGTGGTCTGGTCGTCCTCGAGGCCCATCCGGGTCCCCGGGTCGTCTGACTGCTCCAGTGTGACACCCGCGTTGCCGAACGTGAACGGCCGGTGAAGTGCATTTCCTCACACCCTGGGATGCGACCGGCCTAACATCGGCGGAATGCAACGGCTAAGCGGTCTCGACGCCAGCTTCCTCTACCTCGAATCCGCCGCATTGCCACTGCACGTGTGCTCGGTGTTGGAGATCGACCCGGCCACGATCCCCGGCGGCTACTCCTTCGACCGGTTGCGCGACGCGCTGGGGCTGCGGATCAAGGCGATGCCGGAGTTCCGGGAGAAGCTCGCCGACAACCGGCTCAACCTCGATCACCCGGTTCGGGTGGAGGACAAGGACTTCGACGTCGAGCGGCACCTGCACCGCATCGGCCTGCCCGCCCCGGGCGGGCGTGCCGAACTCGCCGAGATCTGCGGGCACATCGCGTCGTTGACGCTCGACCGCAGCCGCCCGCTGTGGGAGATGTGGGTCATCGAGAACCTCGCGAACACCACCGACGGCACCGAGGGCGGTCGCCTCGCGGTGTTGACCAAGGTGCACCACTCCGGCGTGGACGGCGTAACGGGGGCGAACTTGATGTCGCAGCTGTGCGCCACCGAACCGGACCCACCCGCGCCCGAACCGGTGGCCGGCGTCGGGCAGGCGTCCGATCTCGAGATCGCCATCGGCGGCGCCATCAGGTTCGCCACCCGCCCGCTGAAGCTGGTCAACGTGCTGCCGATGACGGTGAGCACGGTGGTCGACACCGTCAAGCGCGCCCGCAACGGCCTCACCATGGCGGCCCCGTTCAACGCGCCCAAGACTCGGTTCAACGCCAACGTCACCGGCCGGCGCAACGTCGCCTTCGCCCAACTCGACCTCGAGGACATCAAGCTCGTCAAGAACCACTTCGGCGTCAAGGTCAACGACGTGGTGATGGCTCTGGTGTCCGGTGTGCTGCGCCGCTTCCTGCTCGATAGTGGCGAGCTGCCGGACAGCTCGCTGGTGGCGATGGTGCCGGTCTCGGTCCACGACAAGTCCGACCGGCCCGGCCGCAACCAGGTATCGGGCATGTTCGCCAGCCTGGAGACCAACGTCGACGATCCCGCGCAGCGCATCAAGGCCATCGCGGAAGCCAATTCGCTTGCCAAGGAACATAGTTCGGCGATCGGTGCCACCCTGCTGCAGGACTGGACCCAGTTCGCCGCGCCCGCGGTGTTCGGCGTCGCGATGCGGGTATACGCCCGGAGCAACCTCAGCGGCGCCCGCCCGGTGCACAACCTGGTCGTCTCCAACGTGCCCGGCCCGCAGGTGCCGCTGTACTTCCTGGGCGCCGAGGTCAAGGCGATGTATCCGCTCGGCCCGATCTTCCACGGCTCCGGACTGAACATCACGGTCATGTCGCTCAACGGCGGGCTCGACGTCGGACTGATCTCCTGCCCGGATCTGCTGCCCGACCTGTGGGACATGGCCGACGACTTCCAGGTCGCGCTCGACGAGCTGGTGGCCGCCACCAAGTAGGCGCGCGGTAGCGCCCTCAGCAGCGGTGATGGCAGGTCATGGCAGCATGGGCAGCCATGAACCTCAAGAGCGGGGTCCTCGCGGCCGCCATGGTGATGATGGTGGTCGTCGGCTGTAGCAAAGTGGTCGACGGACGCGCGCTCGTCGGCGCCCCGCCGCCCGGCACGCCCGTGGACTGGGCGGAGTGCGATGCCGACGCATCCGGTGACCTCCCGCTTCCCTCGGGCGCCCAATGCGGGATGCTCTCGGTGCCCGTCGACTACGCCAAGCCCGACGGCGACGTCGCGCAACTCGCGCTCATCAGGTTCCCCGCGACCGGCCAGAAGATCGGCTCGCTGTTCGTCAACCCGGGCGGCCCCGGTGAGTCGGGCGTCGCGGCGGCGGCCTCGCTGGTGGGCACCATGCCGGAATCGGTGCGCGAGCGCTTCGACCTCGTCGGCTTCGACCCGCGTGGCGTCGGGCGTTCCACCCCGGCGGTCTGGTGCAACTCCGACGAGGACAACGACAGACTGCGCGCCGACCCGCAGGTCGACTACTCGCCCGAAGGCATCGAGCACATCGAGGACGAGACCAAGGCATTCGTGGAGCGGTGCGTCGACAAGATGGGGGAGGAGTTCCTCGCGAACGTCGGAACCGTCAGCGTCGCAAAGGATCTCGATGCCATGCGCGAGGCCATGGGGGACGAGAAGCTGACCTACCTCGGCTACTCCTACGGCACGCGCATCGGCGCCGCCTACGCCGAGGAGTTCCCGGACAGGGTGCGCGCGATGATCCTCGACGGCGCGGTCGACCCCAACGCCGACCCGCTCGAGGCCGACATCCGCCAGGCCGCCGCCTTCCAGACCGCGTTCAACGACTACGCGGCCGACTGCGCCAAGAACCCCAGCTGCCCGCTGGGCACCGACCCCGCCAAGGCGGTCGAGGTCTACAAGTCGATCGTCGATCCGCTGGTGGAACAGCCGGCCGAGACCGACGACCCGCGTGGGCTCAGCTACGGCGACGCGATCATCGGCACCATCCTGCCGCTCTACTCGCCCAACCTGTGGCGCCACCTGACCCAGGCCCTGACCGAACTGCGCGAGGGCCGCGGCGACACGATGCTGGCTCTCGCCGACCTGTACATGGGACGCGACGCCGAAGGGCACTACAACAACTCGACCGACGTGCGCGTCGCGGTCAACTGCGTCGACGAGCCGCCGATCACCGACCGCGCGAAGGTCATCGAGCAGGACCGCCGCGCCCGCGAGGTCGCGCCGTTCATGAGCTACGGCGACTTCACCGGCAACGCCCCGCTCGGCACGTGCGCGTTCTGGCCGGTGCCGCCCACCTCGACACCGCACGAACTCTCGATCGAGGGCCTGCCGCCCACGCTGGTCGTGTCCACGACCAACGACCCGGCGACGCCGTACCAGGCCGGTGTCGACCTGGCCAAGCAACTCGGCGGAGCGTTGCTGACGTTCGACGGCACCCAGCACACCGTCGTGTTCCAGGGCGACCGCTGCGTCGACGACATCGCCGCCAGGTACCTCGTCGACGTCACCGTGCCGCCGGAAGGCGCGCGCTGCTAGCAGAGGCGACGCGGGCAAAGTCGCCACGCCGGCGAGCTGGCGAGCCGGCAAAGTCGCCACGCCGGCGAGCTGGCGAGCCGGCAAAGTCACCGAAGCATCACCGTCCGGTTGCCGACGCGTCTCCGCTCGACCGTGGATGCGGTGTCGAAGGCCTTTGCGTGCGAACATGATCGCCATGTGGCGGGTGGGCAGGACGTTCTCGGCACCGCTCGCGCTCGTGGTCCTGCTGGGCCTGGCCGGTCCGGTGTCTGCGGTGGCGTCGGCAGCGCCGGAGGGCGAACCGCTGCAGGCCTACGGCCAGTCGCCGGCATGGGGAAGCTGCACGCCGCTCGTCGGTGACGTCACGCGGATCCCCAACGCGCAGTGCGGCGTCGTGACCGTGCCCGTCGACTACGCCGACCCGGCAGGCCCGCAAGCCAACCTCGCCGTGATCCGCATCCCCGCCACCGGTGACCGCATCGGCGTCCTGATGGTGAACCCCGGCGGACCGGGCGCATCGGCGGTCGACACCGTCGCAGGCATGGGCGCCAGCCTCGCGGGGACCGAGATCAACCGGCGCTTCGACCTCGTCGGCTTCGACCCGCGCGGCGTCGGCCACTCGACGCCAGAGGTCCGCTGCCGCACCGACGCCGAGTTCGACGCCTACCGCCGCCAACCGATGGCCGACTACAGCCCCGCCGGCGTCGCGGCCATCGAGTCGATCTACGCCGGGCTCGCGCAGGGCTGCCTCCAGCGCACCGGCACGCCGTTCCTGGCCAACATCGGCACCGCATCCACGGCCCAGGACATGGACGTCGTGCGTGCCGCGCTCGGCGAAGCCCAGATCAACTACCTCGGGTTCTCCTACGGCACCGAACTGGGCGCGAAGTACGCCGAGCGCTACCCCGAACGCGTGCGCGCCATGGTGCTCGACGGTGCGGTCGACCCGGGCTCGGACCCGATCGGCGAGAACATCCGGCAACTCGCGGGATTCCAAACGGCTTTCGACGACTACGCCGCGGACTGCGCGCGCAGCACCGACTGCCCGCTGGGCCAGGACCCCACCCAGTTCGTGGCGCGCTACCACCAGCTGGTCAACCCGCTGGTCGCCGGCCCGGCCGCCACCACCGACCCGCGCGGCCTGAGCTATCAGGACGCCATCACCGGCACCGTCAACGCCCTCTACACCGAGCGCTACTGGAAGTACCTGACCAGCGGGCTGCTCGGACTGGCACGCGGCACCGACCCCGGCGACCTGCTCCTGCTGGCCGACGACTACCAGCAGCGCGACCGCAACGGGCACTACGCGAATCAGCAGGACGCGTTCACCGCGATCCGCTGCGTCGACGCGCCGTACCCGACCGACCCCGCCGTGTGGGCCGACGCCGACCGCCGGGCGCGCCTGGCGGCACCGTTCATGGCCTACGGCGAGTTCACCGGTTTCGCACCCCGCGACATTTGCGCGCTGTGGCCCGTACCCCCGACGTCGCAGCCGCAGGACGCCGTCTCGCCCGGACCCGGCAAGGTCGTCGTCGTATCGACCACGCACGACCCCGCCACCCCGTATCAGGCCGGTGTGGACCTCGCCCGGCAGCTCGGCGGCTCCCTCATCTCGTTCGAGGGCACGCAGCACACCGTGGTGTTCAACGGCAGCCCGTGCGTCGACCCCGCGGTCGTCAGCTTCCTCGTCGACTCGGTGCAGCCACCGGCGGGTCTTCGCTGCTGACCGAGCCGCGGTGTCTAGGAACACGAACCGCAGCCACCGCGTAACACGGATTTAACAGCCGGTGCCTACGCTGCGCACATGGACCGGCAGAAGGAATTCGTGCTCCGCACGCTGGAGGAACGCGACATCCGATTCGTTCGACTGTGGTTCACCGACGTGCTCGGATACCTGAAGTCGGTCGCCATCGCACCCGCCGAGCTGGAGGGCGCGTTCGAAGAGGGCATCGGCTTCGACGGCTCGTCGATCGAGGGCTTTGCGCGGGTGTCGGAAGCCGACATGGTCGCGCGGCCCGATCCGTCCACGTTCCAGGTGCTGCCGTGGACCACGAGCGCAGGCAAGCACCACTCGGCGCGCATGTTCTGCGACATCACGATGCCCGACGGTTCGCCGTCGTGGGCCGACTCCCGCCACGTGCTGCGCCGTCAGCTCGCGCGCGCGAGCGACCTCGGCTTCTCCTGCTACGTGCACCCGGAGATCGAGTTCTTCCTCCTCAAGCCCGGCTCCGACGACGAGCCGCCCGTGCCCGCCGACAACGGCGGCTACTTCGATCAGGCCGTGCACGATTCGGCGCCCAACTTCCGCAGGCACGCCATCGACGCGTTGGAGTCGATGGGCATCTCCGTCGAGTTCAGCCACCACGAGGGCGCGCCCGGTCAGCAGGAGATCGACCTGCGCTACGCCGACGCACTGTCGATGGCCGACAACGTGATGACGTTCCGCTACGTCGTCAAGGAGGTCGCGCTCGGCGAGGGCGTGCGGGCGTCGTTCATGCCCAAGCCGTTCGCCGAATATCCCGGCTCCGCGATGCACACGCACATGAGCCTGTTCGAGGGCGACACCAACGCCTTCCACAGCCCCGACGACCCGCTGCAGCTGTCGGACGTCGCGAAGTCCTTCATCGCAGGCATCCTCGAACACGCCAGCGAGATCAGCGCCGTCACCAACCAGTGGGTGAACTCCTACAAGCGCCTCGTGCACGGCGGCGAGGCGCCGACGGCCGCGTCCTGGGGTGCGGCCAACCGGTCGGCGCTGGTGCGGGTCCCGATGTACACCCCGCGCAAGGCGTCCTCCCGTCGCATCGAGGTGCGCAGCCCCGACTCGGCATGCAACCCATACCTCACGTTCGCCATCCTGCTGGCGGCGGGCTTGCGCGGCGTCGAGAAGAACTACCAGCTGGCACCGCAGGCCGAGGACAACGTCTGGACCCTGACGCCCGAAGAACGGCGCGCCATGGGCTACAAGGAGCTGCCCGGCAGCCTCGGCGTCGCGCTCAGCGAGATGGAGAACTCCGAGTTGGTCGCGGAAGCGCTAGGGGAGCACGTCTTCGACTACTTCCTGCGCAACAAGCGCACCGAGTGGGAGAACTACCGCAGCCACGTCACCCCATTCGAACTCAAGACCTACCTGTCTCTCTAGCCCGTCTGCGTCACCGGGGGCCGTGGCCGCTGCGCTAAGTTCGGACCGTGGCCAAACCAGCGACGCAGCGACCCACGCTGCCCAGTGTCGGCAGGCTGGGCCTGGTCGCTCCCACCGCACGCGACGACCTCGACCGACTCGGCTGGAACACCGACGCCCACGTCGAACTGCTGTGGTCGCTGTCGCGCGCTCCGGAGGCCGACGAGGCCCTGCGCGCCATCGTGCGCCTCGCCGAGGCGCTCGACGGCGACTGGGACGAGTGCAATCGCGCCCTGCTCACCGACAAACCCCTGCGGGGCCGCCTCTTCGGCGTGCTCGGCTCCTCACTGGCCCTCGGCGACCACCTGGTGGCCCGGCCCCAGTCGTGGCATCTGCTGGCGGGCGACGTCGGGCTGCCGTCGGCAGAGCAACTGGTGCGCGAGTTCGTCGAGGCCGCCGAGAACGTCACCGGCCCTGCGGCCGTACCCGCACTGCGGTCGCTGTACCGCGACCGGCTGCTGATCTTGGCCGCGCTGGACGTCGCTCCCACGGTCGAGAACGAACCCGTGCTGGCCTTCACCACCGTCGGCAGGCACCTGTCCGACCTGGCGGACGCGGCGCTGGCGGCGGCACTGGTCGTCGCCACCCGTACCGTGTGCGGGCCCGACACCGACGCGCCGAAGCTCGCGGTGATCGCCATGGGCAAATGCGGTGCGCGCGAACTCAACTACGTCAGCGACGTCGACGTCATCTTCGTCACCGACGACGCCGCGCACTCCAGCATGGCGCTCAACACCCGCGTCGCAGGCGAACT
>JAQSXQ010000739.1 GCA_029256565.1 Mycobacterium sp. | reverse complement strand
CGGCCCACCTGGAACAGTTCGCGCTGGCTGGCGATGAGTCCGAGGAAGTACACCAGCGACGACGCCTTGAGCAGTGAGATGAACTGGTTCACCAACGCGGGCAGCACCCGCCGGATGCCCTGGGGCACGACGACCAGCCGCATCGACGACGAGTAGCTGAATCCCAGTGCGCGCGAGGCTTCCAGCTGTCCGGCCTCGACGCTCTGAATGCCGGAGCGGAAGATCTCGCCGATGTAGGCGCCTGCCATCAGACCGAGCGCCGCGATGCCCAGCGGGTACGGGTTGTTGCCCGTGAGCGGGCTCACGACGGGCCCGATGCCGAGGCCGATCAGCAGGATGATGACGACCTCGGGCAGACCGCGGAACACGTCGGTGTAGATGCGGGCGGGCCAGCGCAGCCAACGGGTCTTCGAGATGCCCGCCATCGCGAGCCCCATGCCGAGGACGATGCCGATGATGCTCGCGGCGAACGTGAGGATCAGGGTGTTCGGCAGTCCGGTCTTGAACAGGTCGGGGATCGCCTGCTTGTAGAGATCCCAGTCGAGGAACGTGTCCTTCAGCTGCGACAGCGTGGACTTCGGCGGCGGTGGGGCGCCCGGATCGCCTGCGGCCTCCGCGTTCTCGGCCGCGAGCGCGGTGAAGTCGGGCAATTGCGGCTCCGGCGCGGCCTTCGACCCGGGTTTCCAGCCCGGCGGCAGCGCGCGGGGCACCCAGTCGGTGTACAGCCGGGCCCACGTCCCGTCGGCGATCACCGCGTCGAGGCCCGCGTTGAGCGCGTCGATCAGCGGCTTGTTCTCCTTGGCCACCGCGTAGGCGACGAAGTTGTCCAGGCTGAAGGTGTTCTCGATGATCTCGGTCGGGTCGCCCGGCTGCACGGTGCCCTGCGCCTGCTGCGACGGCGCCACCCACGCGTCGATCTGCCGGGTCTTGAGGCTGCCGTAGACGGTGTTGTAGTCGGGGAACTTGACCGGGTCGAGGCCCAGGGTGTCGACGACGTACGCCTCCTGGACGGTGCCCTGCACGACGCCGATCCGCTGGCCGGCGGCGAGGTCGCCGAAGCCCTTGATCGCCGACCCGCTCGGCACGACGAGTGAGAAGTAGCCGAAGTCGTAGCCGTTGGTGAAGCCGACCGTCTGGCGGAAGTCGTAGCCGTTGGTGAAGCCGACCGTCTGGCGGCGCGCGTCGGTGGTGGTGATCGACGAGGAGCCGACGTCGAAGCGCCGCGACGCCACCTGGGCCAGCAGCCCGGAGAAGTCGGTGCCGACGAAGTCGACCCGCAGGCCGAGCTTGTCGGCGATGGCACGCAGGACCTCGTTGTCGAAGCCGGTGAACTGGCCCGCCGAGTCGATGCAGATGCTGGGCGGCGCGTCGGACAGGGTGCCGACGGTGAGGACGCCCGGGGTCTGCAGACCCAGGCCGTTGACGTCGACGGAGTCGATCGGCTGGACGCCCTCGGTGGTGTACTTGTCGGCGCCCGGTCCCTGTGCGGCGGCGGCGAGGTTCGTGGGCAGGGCGCTCGCGCTCTGGATCCCGGGCGGCGCGCACTGGTCGGCGCGTGCGGCCGGCGCCATGCCGAAGCCGAGGCCGAACACCGTCGCGACGACGAGGAGCAGGACGGCGGATTTGGAGATCCCGTCGCGTGTCATTCCAGAAACGTAGCGGTCGCTCTCACGCGGGCCAAAGGGTCCGGCTCGATCAGAACGAAAGGTCGCCGTTCGGCGACGGCGGGATGACTCGTCGCCGGATCAGTTCGGTCAGCATGATCTGGCCCATCACGGTGGCGCGTTCCTCGCAGGCGCGGCGCGCGGGTGCGCGATCGTGGCCGACGATCGCCGCGAACTCGGACTCGTAGAACGGCAGCAGCCGTTCCTGGTGGGCGAAGTACGTCGGCCAGAACGTGGGCGGCATCAGCGTGGTCGACGCGCGGATGGCCGCCTGCAGGCGCGGGCCGGCGTACTGGTCGTTGACGGCGCGGCGGAATCCGACGGCGTCCTGCTGAAAGCCCTTCGACTCCACGCCGGCGCGCAGGCCGGCGAGGAACCCGGCCAGCCGGTCGGTGAAGTCGACGGTCGGGTCCTCGGCCGCCCGCGCCGACGCGATCCCGTTGAGGACGCCGTACAGCTCGTGGTGTTCGCGGACGGCTCGCTCGTCGAACCGCTCCACGTAGGCGCCGCGGTGGTAGCGCGTCGAGACGACCCCGTCACGCTCCAGCTGAACGAGGGCTTCCTGCACCGGGACTCGGCTGAGCGCCAGTTCGTCGGCGATCTCGTTGCGGTCGATCCGGTCCCCGGAGCGCAGTTTGCCCGTCAGGACCAGTGTCACCACGTGGGCGGCCACCAGGTCCTTCTCTTTGACGCCGTACTTCTTGGGCATGGCGATCCGAAGTGTCTCACGCTGACACGTCGTGCGGGGGCGGTCTGGGCCGATCGCGAGAACCGCCGTCGCGGTTAGCCCTTCGCCCTGTCGTCGCGCCACTTGACCAGCGCCTCGGCGGGCGCGAGGTCGTAGTCGGGGCCGTTGACGCCCATGGTCAGCAGCGTGACGCCGAGGCCGACGAGCGACTCGGCGCCCTCGATCATCTGCTCGACGCTCTTCTCGGGAACGCCCGACGAGCGCTCGATCGCCGCCGGATCGCGGCCCACGTCGGCACAGTGGGCGTCGAGCACCTCGGCCTTGGCCGGGTAGGTGCTGGCATCGGTGAAGCCGTGCCAGATGTGGGCGTACTCGGCCACCATCCGCAGCGTCTTCTTCTCGCCCTGGCCACCGATGAGGATCGGGATGTCGCGCACCGGTTGGGGATTCAGCTTGCCCAGCCGTGAGGTGATGCGGGGGAGCGCCGCTGCGAGGTCGTTCAGACGGCTGCCTGCGGTGCCGAAGTCGTAGCCGTACTCGTCGTAGTCCTTCTCCTTCCAGCCCGATCCGATGCCGAGGATCAGCCTGCCGTCGGAGATGTTGTCGACGGTGCGTGCCATGTCGGCGAGCAGCTCGGG
>JAQSXQ010000044.1 GCA_029256565.1 Mycobacterium sp. | reverse complement strand
TCGACGTTGTAGGCCCACGCATAGGCGCTGTCCTGCACCGGGATTCCCTCGGTGATGACGACCAGCAGCGGGATCTCGGCGTCGATGGCCTCGATGATGGCGTCCTTGGAGAACGCCGGCGGGACGAAGGCGATCGACACGTCGGCGCCGGTCTCCTTCATCGCCTCGGCGACGCTGCCGAACACCGGCAGTTCGACGTCGTTGCCATCCTTGTCCTTGTGCGACACGGTGGTTCCGGCCTTGCGGGCGTTGACGCCGCCCACGACCTGGGTGCCGGCCTTGAGCATCAGCGCGGTGTGCTTGGTGCCCTCGCCGCCCGTGATGCCCTGGACGATGACCTTGCTGTCCTTGTTCAGGAAGATCGACATTGGTTTGCTCCCTTACTTGTTGGCCAGCTCGGCGGCCTTGTCGGCACCGGCGTCCATGGTCTCGGCCTGGATGACCAGGGGGTGGTTCGCTTCGTCGAGGATGCGGCGACCCTCTTCGACGTTGTTGCCGTCCAGACGAACCACGAGCGGCTTGTTCGCGCTGTCGCCGAGCTTCTTGAGCGCGCCGACGATGCCGTTGGCCACCGCGTCGCAGGCGGTGATTCCGCCGAACACGTTGACGAAGACACTCTTGACCTGCTCGTCGCCGAGGATGACGTCGAGGCCGTTGGCCATCACCTCGGCCGAGGCGCCGCCACCGATGTCGAGGAAGTTCGCCGGCTTCACGCCGCCGTGCTTCTCACCGGCGTAGGCGACCACGTCGAGGGTCGACATGACCAGGCCGGCGCCGTTGCCGATGATGCCGACCGCACCGTCGAGCTTGACGTAGTTGAGGTCGTTCTCCTTGGCCTTCAGCTCGAGTGGATCCGTGGCGTCCTTGTCCTCGAACTCCTCGTGATCCGGCTGCCGGAAGTCCGCGTTGGCGTCGAGGGTGACCTTGCCGTCGAGGGCGAGAATCTGATCGTCGGGCGTGCGCACCAACGGGTTGACCTCCACCAGCGTGGCGTCCTCGCCGATGAAGACCTCCCACAGCTTCTGGATGGTCACCGCGGCGGCGTCGAGCACCTCGGCGGGCAGGTGGCCCTGCTCGGCGATCGAGCGCGCGGTGGCCAGGTCGACACCCTTGACGGCGTCGACGGGCACCTTCGCGAGGCGCTCGGGCTTGGTGGCCGCGACCTCTTCGATCTCCATGCCGCCCTCGACGGAGCACATGGCGAGGTACGTGCGGTTGGAGCGGTCGAGCAGGAAGGAGATGTAGTACTCCTCCGCGATGTCACTGGCCTCGGCGACCAAGAGCTTCTTCACGACGTGGCCCTTGATGTCGAGGCCGAGGATGTTCTGTGCGTGCGTGAACGCGTCGTCGGGGGTGGCTGCGTACTTCACGCCGCCGGCCTTTCCGCGGCCGCCGACCTTCACCTGCGCCTTGACCATGACGGGCTTGCCGATCTCCTCGGCGATGGCCTTCGCATCCTCCGCGGAGTCGGTCACCCGGCCCGGCGTCGTCGGTACGTTGTGCTTGGCGAACAGTTCTTTCGCCTGGTATTCGAAGAGATCCATGGGCTCACTGTCTTGTCTGCGTTGACGTTTGCGTTATTTAGAGGTCTGGCCAGATTTGGCGCTGGACTCGAACCAGTGGAAACTTTATCCACACGCGGAGGAGGCTCCGGCACCGCCTACCAGTCATGTGGCACATCTCACCGGGGTGCTGAAGTGATACGGATCACAATCGCGGTTGGAATCAATCCTCGGGTTGCCACCAACATTGGATTTTGGTTAACGTGCCTGGGGCCTCGATAACGGTACGGTTACGGAACTAAGGATATTTCGGTTGGCAGAGCACAGTTCGTCCAGATTCCCGCAAGGGGTTCCGACGGGCGCTTATGACGCCACCATCACCGACATCATTCCGTTCAACGAGTTCGGCGACCTGGCTGACCTGGGCGACGACCTCGGTTTCAGCAACAGCTCCGCCTTCGACCGCGAAGCCCGCGTCATCCACGCCCCCGAGCTGGACGACCTGCACGACACCGACGACCTGATCCCGCTGCGGCTCGAGGTCCCCACTCAGTTCCAGCTCACCGGCGGCGGCCGCCACAGTGCTCGTCAGACGGCACGCGCCTACCGCGAGAGCAACACCGACACCAGTGACGGCATGGCGCAGACCGACGTCATCGACATGTCGTCGCGGCGGGGCGCACACCGCAAGCTCGACGCCGGAGCGGTCAAGGGCCGTCTCGTCGCCGCAGCGATGGCAGCAGGCGCCACCGCGGCCGCTGCCTACTCCGTCGCCAACAGCACCGACGTTCCCGCCGCCGACACCATGCTCGCCGCGGGCCAGGGCGCCTTCGTCGACGGCAGCACCATCACCGGCTCCGTCGACGGCATGCAGATCGTCACCGTGGCCCCGGTCGCCAGCGCCGCGATCCACAGCGAGGAACTCGCCAACGGCGCCGCCTACGCCCAGGAGCGCGCCGAGCGCGAGGCCCGCCTCGTCCGCCCCATGTTCGTCATGCCGACCAAGGGCGTGTGGACGTCGGGCTTCGGCTACCGCTGGGGCGTGCTGCACGCCGGCATCGACATCGCCAACTCGATCGGCACGCCGATCCTGGCCGCCTCGGACGGCGTCGTCGTCGACGTCGGCCCCACCGCCGGCTACGGCGCCTGGGTGAAGCTGCGTCACTCCGACGGCACCGTGACCCTGTACGGCCACCTGAACACCTGGTCGGTCAGCATGGGCGAGCGCGTCATGGCTGGCGACCAGATCGCCACCATGGGCAACCGCGGCAACTCGACCGGCCCCCACCTGCACTTCGAGGTGCTGTCCGGCGGCACCAACCGCATCGACCCGGTGCCGTGGCTCGCATCGCGTGGCCTGACCCCTGGCGGTTACGTAGGCTAGTTCGGTGGCTGACCGGACGTCCTCCTCCGACGGACCATCCTCAGACCGAACGCGCATCATCAGGCGACGCCCGGATCCTCTGCACGCCGACTTCGCCCCGCAGACCGGCATCATCCGTCGAGCCCCTACCGGCCCGGTACCCGTCGTAGCCCCACCCGGGCCCGACGACCCGCAGACGACGTTCATCACCCCGCCCGAGTCGCAGACCACGTTCATCGAACCGCCGGACGCGCACACCTTCCTGCGGCCGCCCGACGACCCTCAGGCGCCCTATCCGCCGCGCGCCACCCCGGAGGTCGTGCGTCCCCGCCCCAGCCCCGGTGCCGCCTCGGCCACCGCAACGATGGCGATCATCAGCGGCTGGGCCACCGCCGTCATCGCCACGTCGCTGATCACCAACTGGTGGCGCACCGACGAACTGTTCTGCATCGCAATCGGTTTCCTCACCGCGGTGTCGGCTGCGGCCACCATCGGCGGGCTGATCTCGTTGCTGCTGCGCCGTCGCATCGGTCGGCTGCTCATCGGCGTCGGCAGCATCGTCGCGCTGATGATCTTCGCGGGCCTGTTCGTGGCGGGCGCCAGCCTGCCCGCGATCGTCTACGCCATCCCGGCGCTGCCGCTGGCCACCATCGTGCTGGCGGTGCTACCCGCGACCGGACGCTGGTGCCGCTAGGCCTATCCCCGGGTCGCTGCGCTCCTGCCCGCCGCTAGAGCTTCTGGATCGGCGCGTGGTTGTGCATGAGCTTGACCCGACCGGCGCTGCCGAAGTCGATGAGCGACATCGCCGACTCCCCCATGCCCGAGACCTCCTCGACGCGGCCCAGCCCGTACTTGTCGTGCGTGACGCGGTCGCCCGGCTCCAGCACGATCAGCGGCTTGTTCCGCGCGGCCCCGGGACGTGACGACGGCGACGGTCGCGGCGTGCCGAAGCGGCCCGCCCCGCTCACCGGTGCGCTGTATGACGACGCCGGCGTGTCGACGCGGCGCCAGTCGATGAGTTCCTGCGGGATCTCGCGCAGGAACCGGGACTCGGGGTTCAGCATCGGCTGACCCCACGACGACCGCACCTTGGCCCTGCTGAGGTACAGCCGTTGCCGCGCCCGGGTGATGCCGACGTAGGCCAGCCGGCGTTCCTCGGACAGTTCGTTGGGGTCGCCGAGGGCGCGCATGTGCGGGAACATGCCGTCCTCCCAGCCGGTGACGAACACGACGGGGAACTCGAGGCCCTTGGCGGTGTGCAGGGTCATCATCGTCACGACCCCCGCGCCGTGCTCCGGGATCCCGTCGGCGTCGGCGACCAGCGACACTCGTTCGAGGAACTGTGCCAGCACGCCGGTGTCGGGCACGTCCTCGTCGACGGGCTCGCCCTCCTCCTCGCGCAGCGCGGCGGCGTTGGCCAGGTCGATGCTGAATTCGTGTGCGACGCTGACCAATTCGTTGAGGTTGTCGAGCCGTGCCAGGTCCTGCGGATCACTGGACGCTTCGAGTTCGCGGCGGTAGCCGGTGCGGTCGAGCACCGCCTCGACCAGCTCGCCCAGCTCACCGTCGAGGAGGCCGCGCAACTCGTCGAGCAGGCCCACGAAGCTGGCAATCGCCTTCTCCGAGCGGGTGTTCAGCATCGGCACCCGACCCTCGGCAGCCGCCTGCAGCGCGTCGTTGAAGCTGGCGCCGGTGTTCTCGGCGTAGACCGCGACGCACGCCTCCGCCCGGTCCCCGATGCCGCGCCGCGGCGTGTTCAGGATGCGCCGCATGCTGACCGCGTCACCCGGGTTGTCGAGGACGCGCAGATAGGCGACGATGTCGCGAATCTCCTTGCGCTCGTAGAACCGGACGCCGCCGACCACCTTGTAGGGAATGCCGGCGCGGATGAACACCTCTTCGAGCGCGCGCGAGTTGTTGTTGGTGCGGTAGAAGACCGCGACGTCGTTGTAGGTGATGTCCCCGCGGTCGGACAGCTCGTCGATCTCGCTCGCCACGAAGCGGGCCTCGTCGTGCTCGTTGTCGGCGACGTAGCCGACGATCAGCTCACCCTCCCCCGCGTCGGTCCACAGCCGCTTCTCGCGTCGGCCCGAGTTGCGCGCGATCACGGCGTTCGCGGCGCTGAGGATGTTCTGGGTGGAGCGGTAGTTCTGCTCGAGCAGGATCGTCGTCGCGTTGGGGTAGTCGCGCTCGAAGTCCTCGATGTTGCGGATCGTGGCGCCGCGGAAGGCGTAGATCGACTGGTCGGCGTCGCCCACCACGCACAGCTCGGCGGGCGGTACCTCGGCGTCGTTGAGGTCGTGGCCCACCAGCTCGCGCACCAGCATGTACTGGGCGTGGTTGGTGTCCTGGTACTCGTCGACCAGGATGTGCCGGAACCGTCGGCGGTAGTACTGCGCGATCTGCGGGAACGCCTGCAGGACGGCGACCGTCTCCCCGATCAGGTCGTCGAAGTCGAGCGCGTTCGCTGCACGCAGCCGCTTCTGGTACTCGGAGTAGACCTCGGCCACGATGCGGGTCAGCTCGTCGGTGGAATCGTTCAGTTCCGCCGCCGCGCGATCCGGGTCGATCAGCTCGTTCTTCAGGTTGGAGATGTTCGTCGACAGCAGCCGCGGTGAGTACTTCTTGGTGTCGAGGCCCATGTCCTTGGCGATCATCATGAGCAGCCGGCGTGAGTCGTCGGCGTCGTAGATCGAGAAGTTCGAGTTCAGGCCGGGCAGCAGCGACGCCTGGTTGCGCAGGATCCGCACGCAGGTCGAGTGGAACGTCGACACCCACATCGACCGCGCCCGCGGACCGATCAGGCCGGCGACACGCTCGCGCATCTCGGCGGCCGCCTTGTTGGTGAACGTGATGGCCAGCACCTGGCCCACCCCGACGTCGCGGGCGGCGAGCAGGTAGGCGATGCGGCGGGTGAGCACCGCGGTCTTGCCAGACCCTGCGCCCGCGACGATCAGCAGCGGTGACCCCTCGTGGATGACCGCTTGGCGCTGCTGAGGATTCAGTCCGTCGAGGAGCTGATCTGTTTCGGTGGCGATCGACATAGCGTCTCTGAACTTACCGCTGCCCGGGGACACTGCGGCATACCCGCCGAATAGGGCTTTGCGCGGACGCGGGAGTTGGTGGCACACTCGATCCGTGCTCGTAGCGCAGGGACGATTTTTTTACGGATACCGGCCGCCGGTGTCCGTGGTCTAGCTGCTTTCCCAGAGCCCCGCGGTCCGCTTCCGGATCCGGGGCTCTTCTTCTCTCGTGAGGCCCGAAACCGGATGAGACCACAATCCACCCGAGACGACGATTCGGAGCCACACATCATGAGCGTTGACGCAGAACCCACACCAGACATCGACGACCTCCGCCAGGAGATCGACCGGCTCGACGCCGAGATCATCACGGCCGTCGCGCGGCGCGCGGAGGTCTCGAAGATCATCGGCAAGGCGCGGATGGCCTCCGGCGGCACCCGCCTGGTGCACAGCCGCGAGATGAAGGTCATCGAGCGCTACAGCGTGCTCGGCCCCGAGGGCAAGGACCTGGCGATGCTGCTGCTGCGCCTCGGCCGCGGGCGCCTCGGGCACTAGCCTTCAGGGCGTGCCGAAGCCCGCGTCGCCCAGCACCTTCCGGCCCTTCTCGCCGGTGACGAAGTCGACGAACGCCTGCGCCAACTCGGCGTTCGACGAGTCCTTCAGCGTCGCGATCGGATAGGTGTTGACGGCGTCGGCGGCCTCGGGGAAGTCCACGGCAGCCACCTTGCCGCCCGAGCCTGCGACGTCGGTGACGTAGACCAGCCCGGCGTCGGCCTGCCCCGACGTCACCTTGCCGAGCACGTCGGTCACCGATGACTCCTCGCTGACCGGTGCCAGCCGCACGCCGGTCGCCTGCTCGATGGTCTCGGTCGCGGCGCCGCACGGCACCTGCGGTGCGCACGTGACGACGTCGAGCCCGGGTCGGGCGAGGTCACCGAACGTGGCGATGCCCTCCGGGTTGCCCGGCGCGACGGCGATGGTGAGGACGTTGCTCGCGAAGTCGACGGGCTCGCCGGCCAGCAGGTCCGCCTGCGCCGCCTTGTCCATGTTCTTCGTGTCCGCCGAGGCGAAGACGTCGGCCGACGCACCCTGGGTCAGCTGAGTCACCAGGTCCGACGAGCCCGCGAACGAGAAGTCGACCGTCGACCCCGGGTGGTCGGCCTCGAACTGCTCGCCGATCTGGGTGAACGACTGCTTGAGCGAGGCCGCCGCGAACACCGTCAGGGTGTCCGGCGAAGCGGTGTCCTGACCGCACCCGGCGGCCAGCGTCGCGGCGGCGAGTAGCGCCGTCGCGACCGCGAGGGGTCTCACGCGTTACTTCGTCAACGCGATGTACTTCGTGTCGAGGTACTCCTCGATGCCCTCGGTGCCACCCTCACGGCCGAAGCCCGACTCCTTGATGCCGCCGAACGGAGCAGCCGCATCGGAGATCACGCCGCGGTTGACGCCGACCATGCCCGACTCGATGGCCTCGGCCACGCGCAGCGCCCGGTCGAGCGACTGCGTGTAGACGTACGCCGCCAACCCGTACTCGGTGTCGTTGGCCGCGGCGATGCCCTCCTCCTCGGTGTCGAAGCCGGCGATCGGCGCGACGGGCCCGAAGACCTCCTCCTTGAGGATGCGCGCGTCGGTCGGGACGTCGGCGAGCACGGTCGCCGGGTAGAAGTTGCCCGGCCCGTCCGGCGCCACGCCACCCACCTCGACCGTCGCGCCGCGCGACACGGCGTCGGACACCAGCTCGGTCACCTTGTCGAGCTGCTTCTGGTTGATCAGCGGTCCCAGCGTCGACGACTCGTCGAGGCCGTTGCCCAGCTTCACCTCGCTCATGCGCTTGACCAGCTTCTCGGTGAACTCCGCGCGGAGCGAGTTCGCGACGTGGAAGCGGTTGGCCGCGGTGCACGCCTCACCGCCGTTGCGCATCTTGGCGAGCATCGCACCGTCGACCGCGGCATCGACGTCGGCGTCGTCGAACACGATGAACGGCGCGTTGCCACCCAGCTCCATCGAGGTGCGCAGCAACTTGTCCGACGACTGCTTCACCAGTGCCTTTCCGACGCCCGTGGATCCGGTGAACGTGAGCTTGCGCAAACGTCCGTCGTCGATCAGCGCGCTGGTGACCCCGCCGGGATCACTGGTCGGCAGGACCGACAGCACGCCCTTGGGCAGGCCTGCCTCGTCCATCAGCTTCGCGAGGTACAGCATCGTCAGCGGCGTCTCCTGCGCGGGCTTGACGATCATCGTGCAGCCGGCCGCGAACGCCGGGCCCATCTTGCGGGTGCCCATGGCCAACGGGAAGTTCCACGGCGTGATCGCGTAGCAGGGGCCCACGGCCTGCTTCGTGACGATGATCCTGCCGGTGCCCGCGGGGCTCGGGGTGTAGCGGCCGCCGATGCGCACGGCCTCCTCGGCGAACCAGCGGAAGAACTCGGCGCCGTAGGTCACCTCGCCCTTGCTCTCGGCGACCACCTTGCCCATCTCGAGCGTCATCAGGGCCGCGATGTCGTCGGCGCGATCGGTGATGGTCTCGAACACCGACCGGAGGATCTCGCCGCGCTTGCGGGGCGCGGTCGCGGCCCACTCGGCCTGCACTGCGCACGCGGCGTCCAGCGCGGCGACGGCGTCCTCCGCAGTCGCGTCGGCCACGCTGATCAGTGGTTCGTCACTCGAGGGGTCGAGCACGTCGAAGGTCGATTTACCCTTCCGTTCCTCACCGCCGATCCACAGGCCGGTGGGAACTGACTTCAGGAGGGCGCTGGTGTCCATACATCCATCATTTACACCTTCGTTTCGACGCCCGCATTAGGGTTTGGATATGGCGCAGATTTCAGACATCTCGACGACTCCGGCGTGGAACGCATTGGTCCGGCACCACGAGACCATCGGCTCGAAGCACCTGCGCGAATTCTTCGACCAGGACCCGG